>JALWLO010000042.1:0-20153 GCA_027084135.1 Campylobacterales bacterium
AAAATCTAATCGAGGAATCATCATGACTACAATAAAAGAAAAAGAGCTTTTTGACGAGATTGACTCTTTGCCGATTGATTTAAAAGTTAAGATAGTTGATAAGATTTTAACTAATTTAAACGGGATAGATAAGTCTATCGATAGTTTATGGTTTGAAAAAGCCGTAGAGAGAAAAAATGATATAGAGAGCGAAAAAGTTCGTTTAGTTGACGGCGAAGAGGTTTTTGAAAAAGTAAAACAGAGATTTGCTTAAATGAAATTTTCTTTTCATCCTGATGCTGAAGATGAGCTTCTTAAAACAATTGATTATTATGAAGAGTGTAGAGCAAATTTAGGTCTTGAATTTGCTGATGAAGTATATAATGCTATCCAAAGAATCGTAAAATTTCCAAATGCTTGGCATCCGATGGGAGATGATATTAGAAGGTGTTTAACAAATAGATTTCCTTATGGGTTGATTTACTATAAAAGAGATAACGAGATTGTGGTATTGGCAGTTATGCAACTCAATAAAAAGCCTGATTATTGGAAAGACCGGATGAATTGAGAGGGTAAAATGGGTGAGTTTGAGTGGATATATACCACAGGTTTGATCTTTGCCATCATTGTCGGACAGTTAGCCCTCAAGAGAAATCGAAAAAAGCCGATCTCTTTAGAAACTTGAGCTAAGGACGAGAGTGGCGATAATCAAAACAGTACTATTTGTTTGCATACTGCTAATTTCGGATATATTAACTGCCAAAGAGATAAAAGCAACATCGCTACTATCCGGAATGTATCCCGACTCTTACGGTCATCTTCAAGAGTATCAAACAGACCTTAGAAAAAGAGTTTCTAAATATAAAAGATATGAGACAAAAAAATTAAAATACGATATATCGTACATAGTTAAAACGGCTGGAAAGATTAACTTTAAAAAAAGTCGTATAACTAAAATCTCCTATAAACAGGCAAAGGACTATAAGCTATTTGAGTTCAACATAGACTCCACTATTCTCGCTTTTGTGATTGAATTGCAAAATAAAAATAGCTCAAAAAATGCAACTGTAAAACTCTTTGACCCAAATGGAGAATTGGTTGTAAATGATAGCGAAAACGGTATTGAAGTTTTGGATTTTCCGGCAAGCAGTATCATAAAAATCACCAAACCGATTTACGGCAAATGGAGAATGGAGTTTGATGAAAATTCGGATTTTACCGGTCGAATAAGCGGGATTACACCCATTAGAGCGCGCTCCTTTAGTTTCCAAAAAATTACTTGGGGACGAGAAGGTTTGATGCCTACAGATATAAAAAAACCGCTTCCGATAATCGGGTCACCGTCCAAAGTGGTTCTATTTGGTGAAAAACTGTATGATGAGAAAAGTATCAAGGTAAAATTTGTCAATCTCGACACCGGTAAATCAAAACAGGCAGAGATCGAGAGTGTGTATGGTGATGAAATATATTTAAAGCGTGAAAAGAGTTTTGGCAAAATGTTTGATATATATGTAGAGGGCAAAGATATAAACGGCTACCCTTTTACAAGAAAAACAAAAATGCCGTTTTCTGATTATTGAGTAAAGAGAGCAAGATACCTTTATTACACCGCTTTAGAGAAACTTTGATACAATTTCAAAAAGGTTATAAGAGGTATTTTTATGTACGAATTTATAGATGAGACAGATAGATTTGAGGTTCAGGGTGCTTATTGGGATTTTTTGGAAAGTGAAGAGGAGAATCCTAAAAAGGCGATCATAGCTTTAAAACAGATGATTGAGAAAGATCCCGACTTTTTCGATCCGTATATAACTCTTTCGGAATATTATCTAATCAACGGCGATTTTAAAGAGAGCTTTAGTATCCTCAAAGAGTGGTACGAACGGGCTATGAAGTTGGTTCTCAAAAAGGGAAAATTCCCAGATAAACTAAGTTGGTTATTTACCGAAAACAGGCATATCATCCGAATAATGTTCAACTATGCGCTAACAATGTGGGAGCTTGGAGAAAAAAATGAAGCTTTGAGGATACTACAACAGCTCCTCACATCAAATCCAAACGACAATATCGGCGCAAGATATGCTATAGTAGCGCTTCTTGAAGGGTACGAAAATTATGAAGCGTGGGAGGAGCAGTTTGTGGTTGAAGGCGGATACGGTTTAGACGCTATCGCTGTAGATGAATGGTTTAATAAGCATGCAAAAAAATTTCCTCAAGAGATAGGCTGGTGGTTTGAGGAAGATGAAGGTTGAAAACACTACTCATAGTACTAAACCTATGTTGGTTGATGAGAAGAGCTTGATTGGTCACTCAAATGTAGCAAAAGATAAGATTTAAAACAAACAGACTAAAGCATAGGTGATGAGCAGAAAACAGATAGCCCTATTATTCATACTAACTCCCATACTTATCGTAACCCTTTTAAAGTATATCCATCCGCTCTCGTACGATATCCTCACGGGATATATGGCGGCTGTGGCACTTGTCTTTAAGTCCTCCATCCACTCCATTTGGTTAGCCTTCAAACTCAAAATCATCGCTTTTATCAAAGGGTTGACACTGTTTCAGGGTATCACACTCACCGTCAAAAGATGGCTTATAAACAATGTTCTCACAAAGTGGCTGAAGAAAAATATCTTTTCGCACCTAAGCCATTCACTAAGAGAAGTCAAAGAGTACTATCTCCGTATGTCGTTGAAAGCTAGGCTAAAAATATGCTTATATTTCTTGCCACTCTCTTTGGCGGTTAGTTTGCTAAGTAAAGAGGACTCGTAGGATTTATGGATACGATAGACTACTACAATCAAAACTATAAAAGTTTGATAGATAGGTATGACGATGCCGATGTTGCAGATCTCCATACTCTATACCAAAAATATATCAAAAAAGAGCACTTTGTACTAGATATCGGTTTTGGTTCAGGAAGGGATCTGAGGTATCTGAGAAATATCACTCAAAATCTCTACGGTATCGATGGAAGCATAAAGTTTGTAGAGCATCTAAAGAGGGATAGCTTTTTCAAAGATAGGGTTGCTTTGTCGAGATTGCCGGAGATCGATATTTCCGCTTTTAGGATACAGAAGTTTGATGTGATCATCTCTATAGCGGTTTTGATGCATCTAGATAGAGAGGAGCTTTTAGCGACCATAAACCAGATAGCCTCTATTGTGAAACAAAACGGCATCGTTATCATAAGCTACTCTACTAAAAGTAGAATCGGTGATGAAAGGGTGTTTTATCCCCTTTCAAAAGATGATATCTCGAAGCTTTTTGCTAGCTATCGATTTGACGAAATTGAGTCGATAGTTAGCAAGGATGCACTTGGAAGAGATATAGATTGGCTCACTCAAATTTTCAAGCGCAGGGTATAGTCTCCATACTATATCTCAACCACACTTTATAGCAAGAACCATCTCACTTACGATATGTATCCCCTATGCTTTTAACCCTTTACTCCACGAAATCATAGCTTCATGTGCCTTTGGTGAAGGCGCTTCCATAAACTCTATGACAAATTGCGACTCCAATTCACACACCCCTATAGATCTTGGTCTAACGGCAGCAACCTTTGTGTTTGGTATCTCAGGACCAAAACAGAAGATGATATTTTGCATATCAAGTATCTCGGATGCTATTTCCCCTCCGATCTTCTTCGTATGACTGTAATGATCAAAAGTGGCAATATAGACAGCTATAGGATGCTCCTCTATCTTTTTCTTAAAATAGTCAAGTATCTCAGATACGCTTTTATGTTTTACTTCACTCTTATCTAGTGTTAGTGTCCAAACCGGATACTTCTCCTTAAATCTACTCTCTTTCATTTGTCTCCCCTATGATAAAATTAAGGAAGTATTATATTATATTTGGATTAATTATCGATTATATTAGTACTAACCTTCTAAATACTTCTCCTTACTCACCTCATCATCTACCACCTGACCGATATCTTGGTAGAGGTTCCAGTAGTACTGCACGAAGTACTTCACTTTCTCGTCTTTTGGCATGTAGTATTTGCCCTCTTTGACGGCGTATCTCTCCAGAAACTTTGTAGCATCCCTCTTAGCTAGGTAGTGTAATGCTAACGCTTTGTAGGTTTGCTCATACCACGCTTTTATCCGCTCATAAGCTTCATCACTCATATCTACCTTCAGCTTAGTAGTAAACTCTAAAACTCCTGACTTAAAGAGTCCGTGCAAATGTATCAACCCCTCGCAGTAGTAGGGCTCCACCTCTCCACTCTCTCTCCACGCTATTAACCCTACCGCACGACGAATCGTATCGCCCAATACATCGAGTTTGATATCCTCATCTCCCTCTTGAAAGTACGCCACAAGTCCACCTACCGTCGCCTTGAACTCTTCGATATTCTTGAAGTTACCAGTTTTGTTCATGATACTCTCCGTATCGCTATCGAGCCAGAGGATATGCCCAAACTCATGTCCTATCGTCGTAGCGTTATAGACCTCATGCCACTTTTTACTATCGCCAAAGATAAATCTTCTACTCCTATCCAAAAACTCCCTCTCATAGACTTGGCTCTCTATCTTCATAAAGGGCTTTGCTCTTACCGACTCTAGGACATTGTCGGCAAATGCGAAGATCTTTTTACCCATCCCTTCGCTCACCTCCTCATCATTTGGCACCACTTGAGCCGAAAAGAGTCCGCAAAACTCCGCCCCGTAGTAGAGCGCCGGACGACCGAGATAGAGTTGGGTTCGCTCCGCATTTGCCAAAGTCCTTTCATAGATCTTTCTATCTCCGTCAAGCTCATCAAATAGCCTCTCATAAGTCGCTTTGATATGCTCCTTGACTTGGGAGGCGGTTGAGTTTGGATTGACGATGCGCAGATCCCACTCCAGAGCCACCGCCTTTTTATATTTATCCTCATAATACTCTAGCGGATGCCCTATCTGGAGCGGTGCCGTCACCCTCATCCACCGCCTATCGACCTCCGCCCATGCGGGGATAGTCATGGTAGTATCTGTCTCTGAGAGAGCCTCTATGATGGCTTGAAGATAGTCGGTATATGCTTCGTGCTGTCCAAACACTTCATCTTCAAGTTTTAGTAAGTCATTTTTAAAGTACGCAAGTGCCAAAATAGTGTTTGTTACCTCTGTTGCAAAAGCCTCCGCATACGGCACACTCTTATACTCCCCATCCGCCACTTTCACGAGTACGGAGTAGGATCTATCCCCTCTATTTCCCTTGCTATCTTTATCGAATAGATCCTTATAGTGAAGCATCTCATAAATCTTCTCCTCATCACCGTTGAAATAGCGGTAAAGTTCCCGGTTTACTCCATCTATGATATGTGCCGTCCAGCTTGTCTGCCATGAGCTAAACTCCTTCCCCACCTCATGTACTCCCTCAAAAATCTTCCGATAAAACGGGGTCAAAAGCTCTCTATCGTGTATCTCTTTGATGATCTCCTCATGTCTCTTGAGATGAAACTCAGCTACCCAATTGTAAGCCTCCTCTTTTCGCTTAATCACCTCTTCCTCATCAAAACCGCTCTTTTTTAAGATCTGAAGCAACATATCCTCTCTAAGGGTTACAAGCCTATTGATCGCCGCCAATCTATTTTGCTTAGAGATCTCTACATCGATACGCTTTAAAAAGCTATCTATAAACTCAAGTTTTTCACTCTCTTCATCCTCTAGTACTAAGTAGTATGCGTTGATTTCATCCTGTTTTTTTGAAATAATTTCATAAACTTCACCCAAATCACTATAAAATTGCTCTTTTGTCATACCAAACCCCTAAAGTTTTTTTCATATATGACGAATTATATCCAAAGAAATAAACAATCTAAAGCGAGAAACATGACAAATAACAGTATATATCTATTTAATCAACTACAAGCTTCGATGTTCAGTAGCGAGATTGAGAAGTTTAAAAATAGGGATGAACCGCTATCGATAGTGGGGATAAAGTTTAAAGAGTCAAACGAGTTACTCAATAACTACTCAAAAGTTCTAAGATTTGTGTATGAGTTTGTATCCGCTTCAAATGCTTTTATCCACAACAACGGCGTATTTCTCTTTACCATGCCTCACACCAAACTCCACACAGCTACAATACAGGTAAAACACTTGATCATCAACTTAAAGATGAGTTTTCCTTTTGCGGAGGTAGAGGGTATAGGGATAAGTGCACTTGAAGCGGAAGATAGCAACTCCTCATTTTTAGAGAGGATAAACAGCTTTATAGAAAACTCCATCAAATCAGACAGCACCATCTACTACGGAACAAGTCGCTTCTCATATAGCGATAGCAAAGAAACACTCAAATCACTCTTTACAAAATCTCCTGAAATTTACGGATACGGCTTCTATAAAGAGGCTCCGTTGATGCAAAAGGGTGAAGTTATCGAATATAGCGACACCGTTTTTAAAGTAAAATTTCACAAAGAGTTTTTGGAGTTCCTCAAAAAAGAGGAGTATATATACCTTGAGCACCATGATCTTCCGGATATCATAAAGTGCGATATCATAGAGGTTGATTTGCAAAATACTTTTGTAGAGCTCTCAGATGTGAAGTTTGTGGATGACTCTCCGGTACATAGGAAAAATATCCGTGTCACCCCTCATAAGCCTATCAAAGCGCATATAAGTTGTGGAGTGGACTATGAAGCTGAAGGGATCATCTATGATATCTCAAAAGAGTCTCTTCTCATCACGATGCAACTTCCAAAAGTGGTAGAACTCAACGCAAAAGAGCTCACAAACAGTAAGTTTGAGATATCTTTCGGTATGGAGATAGAGACAGACAATACAACGATGGTAAGTACGAAAGCGATGATATTTAAGATCATAGGAAATCAGATCGTATTTACAATCTACCCTACCAAAGATGCTGAAAATGAGATCTTAGCCTACATCCAAAAGTGTCAGCAGATACTACTTCTTGAAGCCAAAGGGGTTCGGCTCTAAAAGCCCGCTCTCTTTAGCTCATCGATCTTTTGGATCACTTTGTTGTAATAGGGGTAGTTTACCTTTCCGCCGTTATATCTACTCACCGCTTCAAAATAGCTACTACTATGATCCGCCAACCAAACAAAATAGAGCGTAGCAAGTTTGATATCAAAAACATCGTCATTGATCATCCTCTCGATAAGCTCAACATCGCTCATCATATCTAATGCACCGAGTCTATATACCTTCGCCACAAACCTTGCCGTTTCCAGCCTGACATTCATGATCCCGTAGGAGGCGTTTTTGATACCTTTACGCAAAAGATTTTTATCACTATATCTCTCCCTGCCTCCGTCACTCTCAGCAAGACAGATAGCCATCATGGTATAGGGGTATCTGTTTCCGCTGGAGTCTGGGATAGCGTTAGCGATATTTTTAACGGTATTTAGTACTAACTTCTGCTTCATATCAAAAGCAAAAAGGTTTAGTACTAAAGTTAGTACTAAGAGAAGGAAAATCCTCATAAACTTGCGTATCGCTCCTCAAGCTTTCTATAGAGAAGTGAAGGGGTTATATCCGGAATATCGTTTAGTATCTCCATCATCACATCGTTATCCTCTTTTCCGTTCCAGACCTTTTGATATGTCCCCTCTTTGTAGCCGTGATCTTGCCTGAAGCCGTTGAGAATATTTTTTCCGATATAGTACTGATAAAGCTCATCCATACTAAGTCCGCAATCCAAACAAGAGAGGAAAAAGTCATCTACTATCTTGTAAAAGTCTTCTCCGTTTAGCGTATCTTTCATGAGATGTTCTATCGTATTGATCACAGAGAAATAGTCACTACTATCTGGAGCTATCGGCTCTTTACAAACCTCATCGAAGTATTTGGTATCGACAATATAGTTGACAAGATCATCGATACTCTCCTTTTTCTCATTTTTGTAAAACTCAAGTCCCAAACTCATCACAAAGTGCCAGATATCAACCAGCTCTATCTTGATATTGTCCCAATCCGGGGCGATGTGGATATCTTTCCAGTGCTTCCAGTTAAAGGAGTCGATCAGTTCGGCACACTCCATATAGATACATCTTCTCCAGTTGATGATACGGTTGTGTTTATTGTAACCGCTCTCCCAACCCTCACCGTTTGTTTCATCATTGAGCTTTTGTTGGAGAGCAAACATCTCCTTTACCATACTTTTATAATCCATCTAAAACCTTTAGTACTAAGTTAACTGTTTGGGTTAAATTGACTCATACCGCACTTTGCTTCATACTTTGTGTTTTTTATCTTTATGAGAGCCTCTTTGGTATAAACAAGCACCTTTTTTTGATCGGCTATCGGCTCCATGAGGCGATTTTTCTCCGTCAGTGAAATCGTTTGATCATTCACGATGCCCATGATATCATTTTCCAAATCTTTTAAATAACTATCTATGCAATTTATGATTTTCTCCATAAAATTATTATACCATACAAGTAGGAAAGTAAGATAATGAAAGGTCAAGGATGGTATTTCAAGATATTGCATTTTTTGATAATTTTGATTTGGATTGGCTAAAGGGATTGATAGCTGAACCGGTCAAGAAAAGAAACAGACTTAAAAATTTTAGATCCGTCATGATGGTTAATCCGCTTAAAGTTGAACATATCAACAAACTTGACGAGCTTGACGCCGACGTGGCGATGATCAACTTAGAGGATGGTGTAGCAAAAGAGCATAAACAAAGGGCACTCTATATGGCTGCCGTATTTGTCTCAAATCTCCAATATAGCAAATCCCGCATAGCTGTAAGAGTCAACCCCTTCAACGAAGGAGGCAAAGAGGAGATCGAGCTTCTAAACCAAGCAAAACCCGATATCATCAGAGTCTCAAAGATAAGAGAGCTTGACGAGATAGATAAGATACTCGAAGTCCTGGATGACGATATCGCACTGCATCTATCTATCGAAACGAAGGAGGCTTTTAGCAACCTAAGATATATCAATATGAGCGGCAAGGTGGAGGCATGTTATCTCGGGATACTCGATCTTCTCAATGATCTAAATCTCCCCCAATCTACACTCCAGTTTCAAAACCCGACAGCGATGCATATCTTGACAAGATTTCTGATAGATAGTAGGGTTGCGGGTGTGATACCGGTGGGCTTTACCTACCAAAACTATAACGACCTTGAGGGTTTTAGAAACTGGTGCAAACTTGAAAAGAGCATGGGATATCGCGCCAAAAGCTGCCTCGGACCGAAACAGACCAAGATAGTCAATGATGTCTTTAAGGAGGAGGAGTGGATCGTAGAGAGAGCGAGATATATCAAAGAGAAGTATGAGAGTAAGTTAAAAGAGGGGGTTAGCGGATTTTTGGATGAGGTGTACGGCTTTATAGATGAGCCGATCTATAAAGATGCGCTTTTGACCTTGAGTAGAGTTAAGGATTAATATAAGGCTATCTAAAAAACTGCCGCTTTCACTCAAACAAGATATAATTTTTTGCTACGCAATCAGTTAAAAATTATAAAGTTTTCGTTCAATCAACAGTTTTTTAGATATATCGACGAAATTATTTGATAAAATAGAAAAAAACGAAGGATGCATATGAACTTGATCGAAGGAAATCTATCACTTGACGGAGAAGAGAAGATCGCGATAATCTGCAGTAGATTTAACCATATCATAACCGATAGACTTGTAGAGGGTGCGAAAGATGCGGTGGCAAGACACGGCGGAGATATAAACAATCTCGACTTAGTACTAGTACCGGGAGCTTTTGAGATACCCTTTGCACTGAAACGACTCCTCGAGAGCGATAAATATGACGGTATCTGCTGTATCGGAGCGGTTATCAGAGGAAGTACGCCTCACTTTGACTATATAGCGGCTGAAGTAACGAAAGGTGTGGCAAATGCCGGTATGAATTCCAAAACGCCGGTAACATACGGTGTACTCACGACCGACACCATAGAGCAGGCGATAGAGAGAGCAGGAAGTAAAGCAGGAAACAAGGGATTTGAAGCTATGACGGGACTTATCGAGATGATAAGTCTATACAAAAAGATAGAGCAGTAATGGCAACAAGACACCAAGCGAGGGAGAGTGTCGTCTCTCTCCTATACGCTAAAGATATCGGCAATGAAGAGATAGACGGGTTTGTAGAGGATATACTCGAAGATAAAAAGATCCGAAACAGACAAAAAGAGTTCGCTCTATCGTTATATAACGGTGTTTTGAAGCATCAAGAGAGCATAGATGAGAAGATCAACGCGCACCTCAAAGAGTGGAAGCTCGATAGCATAGGGCACATAGAGAGAGCGATACTGCGCCTAGGGGCTTATGAGATACTCTATAGCGATTTGGATGATGCCGTAGTTATCAACGAAGCGATAGAGTTGGCAAAATCACTTGCCGCCGACACAGCCCCGAAATTGATAAACGGCGTACTCGATGCACTGGTCAAGGAGAAGGGGTGATGGAGCTTTGTGTCGCTCTCGATCATGAAGAGTTTTCCAAAAATATCGCTCTAGCTAAAGAGCTCAGAGAGTTTGATATATGGATGAAGGTAGGCTTTAGAAGTTTCCTCAGAGACGGTAGAGCTATCATCGATGAGTTAAAGTCGATCAATCCAAATTTTAAACTCTTTCTAGATCTCAAACTCTACGATATCCCAAACACCATGGCTGATGCTGCCCAGGAGATCGCCAAAATGGGTGTAGATATGTTTAACATCCACGCAAGTAGCGGCAAAAAAGCGATGCAAACCGTGATGGAGAGGCTTGGAGAGGGTGATGATAGACCGTTAGTACTAGCGGTTACCGCTCTCACAAGCTTTGACGAAGATAGCTTCAAAGAGATCTACGGAGACTCTATCGATGCCAAAGCGGCACAATTTGCCAAAGAGGCTTATCGTGTCGGAGTTGACGGCGTTGTCTGCTCGGCATTTGAGAGTAGAGATATCAAGCTTAGTACTAACGATAGTTTCCTAACGCTTACACCGGGTATAAGACCCTTTGGTGAGAGCAGCGACGATCAAAAAAGAGTAGCGGATCTAAACCTAGCCAAAGAACAGAGTGTCGATATCATCGTCGTCGGACGCCCTATCTACAAAGCTGACAAACCTAGGGAGGTTGTGGAGAGGATTTTAAGCAATTTATAATCTAAAATAGTTTATAATCACCCCTCTTTTATGGACAGGTGGGTGAGCTGGCTGAAACCACATCCCTGCTAAGGATGCGTAGTCGTAAGGCTACCGAGGGTTCGAATCCCTCCCTGTCCGCCACTTCAAATCAAAAAAATTATGTAAAATCATCTGTTTACTCTGGAGGGATGAGAACCTGATAGAGGTGTTCGATGCTGCGAAGCGAAATCCCGCAGGAGCAAAATAGCTACAATCACCCCTTATATCCAAAGCCTTTAAATAACTTCACCGCATTTTGATCAGTAATAAAGCTGATATTATAGGGGTGAGGCATAGAGACGGCTTCAAAACTGTTTACTTCATCAATCTTCTCTAACTCTTTTGCGATATTTCCAAAGAGTATCAGCTTGATACCTTTTCCCTCAAGCTCTCTTAAAAGTCTTACGATAAAGCCTCTCCACGCTTTGATATGCTTCTTACTCTCCTCTTTGGAGGTAAAAATAAGAGCCATGTTTAAAAGCAGTATCCCCCTCCTCTCAAATGCCATTCGTAACTCATCGATTGTTTGGATATAGCCGCTCTTATCTATCTTTTTGATCGCCTCTTTACTAAAGTCATCTTCAAGGAGTCCATCTGCATAAAAGAGCATCTTAAGAAAGTTTCTAAGGCTTGTAGCACGATTGACCTCTTTGCTTAGGCCTCCATCTTCAGCAAAAAGATTTTGCACCTTCCCGTCGATAAAGGCATATCCGATGGCGGACTCCCTTCGAGGATAGGGGTCTTGTCCAAAAAGTATATATTTCGTACTTGCAAGTGGAAGCGTTTTAAAAGCATTTAAAAAATTCTCTCTGCTAGGGAAGTAGCCCTCATCTCTCTCCAAAAATGCTCTATAGTCTGGATCCAACTCACCGTATGCGAGAGTAACGATCTCTTGCCAAGATGGATCTATCTGAAATCTCATTTAAATCTATGCATCTTGATGATAAATTCGACTTCACCTTGAGGAAGTCTCTCTCTTTGGGCTATCTCTTCGATACTGAGTCCACTCTCATAAAGCTTGATAATCCTCATCTCTTTTGAACTATCTTTCTTCGAGACAGGCTTCATAGACTCCTCAAGCTTGGCTATCTTCTCATCTATCCGCGCTTCTGTTTTTATGAGGTTCTCTTCTACCCTTTTGATCGCCCTAATGGCTCTAAGTAACGGTTCGCCTAGCTCATCTATCTTACTCTCAAATCGCTCTTCGACCTTATTGAGTGCGGTTAGTAGCTCCTTTTGGTCAAAGTCACCCACGCTACTCCTCTTATTCTCCAATTTATAGACTCTGCTATGTAGATCATCAATAGCCCGCTCATACGCTTCAAGTCTTTTATAGATCGCCTTATCCCTCACATAGAAAAACGCGATAAGCAGTAGCATCACGACGGCTAGAAGAAGGTATATCAATATATCAAACATCTTTTTTCCCTCTTAGCTCTCGTATCATCACCCTCTCTCTAGCCATCATATAGCTGTTCCAATCCTTCTCATCTTTGTCATGAATCTTTACGATCTGCGCTATTTCAGGAGTGAGCGCCTTTAAAAAGAGCGGCATCTCTCTTTGCGGAAATGTAGGCATAAATATTCGCGCATAATACTCCTCCCCCTCATCAAAAGAGGGAGTTGAGAGCTTTATGTGATTGAACCCTATCTCCACTATCTCACCCTCATTTTTGAGTACTAAGAGTCTCTTCTCTTCATCTTTTACGATAGATGTGAGATAATCAACCTTCTTATGAAGCTCGACTAAAAGGGTAAGTAGCACTTGATCACTCTCATCGGTCTCACCCTTGGCTTTCGCAAGCTTTAGCCACTGCCCTACACTATCCTCCTCATATTCGCTAAGAGATCTAAACTCTTTTACAAATGCATCTCTATTGCTTGAGGCTTCTTCAAAAACTATCTTTAAAACGGCAGGGACAAATCTCACACCATCCATCAAAATACCTCATTAATGATCACAAAAATTAAAAATATTATACCTAGATAACCATTAAGCGTAAAAAATGCCCTATCGATCTGCCTAAAATCTTTCGCCACGATGCGATGCTCCATCCATAAGATCACCGCACTGATCCCCACAACCAAGTAGCTCCAAAATCCCCCCTCACTCGTCATAACGAACAGCAACCAAAAAATGACCGCCAAAATATGAAAGAGCTTTGAGATAAGAAGTGTCCTTTGCTCACCAAACTTTGCGGGTATCGAGTGAAGACCTCTCTCTTTGTCAAACTCCATATCTTGCAAAGAGTAGAGCAGATCAAATCCCGCTACCCAGAACATCACCCCGATAGCCAAAAGCACGGACCACAAAGTGATCTCACCCTTTACCGCCACCACACCGGCGATCGGTGCAAGCCCCAAAGAGAGCCCTAGTACTAAGTGCGCCAAAGCTGAAAACCTCTTAAAGAGTGAATAACCACCTAGTACTAAAAGTATAGGAAAGCTGAGTCTAAAAGCAAGAGTGTTGATGAAGTAGGCATCAATGATAAATATCAACGCATTGATCACGATAAATAGAAGTATCTGATGTTTACTCAATCGACCGTCAACGCTTGGTCGATTTTTGGTTCGAGGATTTTCCCTGTCGATATCGATATCTACATATCTATTAAAGCCCATTGCAAAGTTTCTGGCACTTACCGCCGCAATGACACCTAGTAGCAAAAGTCTCCAGCCAAACCACCCGTCCGCCGCAACTATCATCGCGATAAAGATAAAAGGTAGGGAAAAGATGGAGTGCTTGAACATCACAAGCTCATTTAACTCACTAAGCAACTTTACCATTTTTTGCAATTTTTCTCTCTATTTATGAAATAGTTGTGATTTTACAACAAGTTTGCTAAAAGAAAAGTCTCTTTTGGTAAAAAAATATTATCCTTTTAAAACATTTTGGTTAATGAAGTATAAAGATTGTCGGAGGAAAGCAAACTTCTTTGCTTTCACAACTCCGCACGAAGGTATCGCTTACGCCTCAATCTCTAGTTGAGTTTGATCACTCTTGAAGTGCTATCTTTTGCACCCTCGTCATCGGTAACAGTGAGTCTTACCGTGATATTTCCGTCATTGTAGGCTTCCTCACACACCTTCATGATAACGCTACTTCCGGTGTTATTGAGATCTAAGCAACCGTCACCAAAAGAGGAGGTGATATTCCAATCATAGCTAGCGATCTTCTCGCCCCTCTCATCATTATCGTGTGAATCTTTCCCATCTAGGATAAACGGTGCACTCGGACTATCATATCTATAGACATCAAAACCTCTTTGGGGCTGCGGTCTGTGCGTAGTAGAGTTGATATCTATCACGGCAGTCGGATTTGCATAACTTATAGAACTTCCTTTTATCCCGTTTTTCGGGTGACTTCTATCGTCTCCGCAACCGCTTAGTACTAATCCTAGTACTAAACCTGCTATAACTCCATTTATCGCAAATTTTTTCATTATCTCTCCTTTACTTTTTTAACTCTATTTTTGCTTCTATTCTTCTATTTTGTGCTCTGCCTTCGGGTGTATCATTCGGCGCTATCGGGTTTGCGGAACCCTTTCCGTAAGCTTTGATCATCTTCGGATCGACACCTAAACTCACAAGCGCTCTTTTGACCGCATCCGCCCTCTTTTGAGATAGGGTGAGATTTTTTTTGGCATTTCCGCTATTGTCGGTATATCCGATGATTTTTACTTTACTTCCTTTTGGAAGATGCTTGATATGATCCGCAAACTGAGCGATGGCGGGCAAAGACTCTTTTTTGATGATTGCGGAGTTGGTATCAAATTGTATATGGAGGTTTATTCCCTTATCCGCCACCTCAGCTACGATATCTTGACTACCGACTGTTTGAGCCGCTTTTTCCCCTTGGGCGCAACCGCTTGAATCCACCTTTTTTCTCAAATCATAGGGTGTATTTGGACATGCATCCTCATCATCAGTAAGTCCATCATCATCGCTATCTAAGATATAGTCAGCCACTACACTATGGCTTGCTACATCAACAGTTTGCGGTTGCTCTACGACAACTTGAGCAGGCTCCGGCGCAGGAGGTGTAGGCGCTGCCATAGGAGCTACAGCCGGAGTTGGGGTAGAAACCGTATCAAACGGGATATTGAGTCCCAAAAAGAGGGTAAACTCGTTATCTTCGTCATCACTATCGTTGTTTGAGTCAAAGACTTGGAAAGCTCTAAACTCACCCACTATACCCATACCGTTTTGGAGTAGATATTTCGCTCCAAGTCCCATTTGGATGAATGGATTTGAGTCGAAAGTATCATGACCTCCACTGACCTTTTCATAGCCAAGCTCACCGAAGATATAGGGAGCGATATTGTATGCATTTGTCACTTCCGGCTCATACTGAGCACCGAGTGCAAATTGCCAAAGTGAACTCACACCTCCCCACTTCTTGCTATCATCTACATTGATATAGGTAATCTCACCTCTGGGCTTGATAGCATAACCCATATCATACACACCGTCCACCGCAAAAGTGGTGTTTTTCAACTTCCAACCGCTATCATTATCTAAACTTGTTTCACCAAGCTTTATCGTCACACTACTTTGTGCAAACAGAGAAGATGCAAGCGCTAATGATAAGAAAATCGAAATCTTTTTCATTGCCGTTCCTTCATTTTTTTTAAACCCAAAATATGCATTGATCATCAGATCAGATCTGTTAATGCAAAATTTGGGTTAGTCGGAACTATTCTACACAAGAATTTCTTAAAAAGTAAATTATTTTATAAATTGGAGAAAAAAGGCAATATTTTCATTGCCTTTCATATTAAGTAGTGACCCTATTTTCCAAGTATAGAGACAATACTCTCAAGTTTATCTTTTGGAAGATACCCCTCATGGATAAATGCAACTTTTCCATCCTTATCCATAACGATCAAAAACGGTATTCCGCCGTTCCATCCTGCTTGTGCCGTGATCAGGTTTATGACATCGGGGTTTTCTTGTCTTGATATGACGGTATAGTTTATACCCGCAGCTGAGGCAAAGCTCTTTAGTTGAGCATTGTCATACCCTTGAACTTCGATACCAAATACCTTTAGCTTATCACCATATTTTTGGCTTAACTCTCTTAGGTGGGGAATCGTTTTTCTACAAGGAGGACAGTTGTGCCCAAAAAACTCTAAAAAAACAATCTTCCCTTTATAGTTATCAAACACTAAGCCGTCTTTGTTGTTTTGAAATGTGATTTTATTGCCATTTACATCTTTGAAACTTAAATTTTTTGAAAAGCTATCTCCAAAAAGAGAGAGTGAAAACAAAATAGTAAATATCATAAATAATTTTTTCATTTTATACAACCTTCTTTATTTTATTCATCGTAATTCTACACATCATAGGTGTAAAAATTGTGTAGTGAAATGATACTTATTATAAATTAACAGTAACTTAACACCTCTTTTTTATACTCCTAAAGCCAAACAAATATTTAATGGAGTGATAGATGAAAAAAATGATTGCATTAGTACTAACCCTATTTAGCATGCTACAAGCCAAAGATAAACTTAGCCAAGTAACGATCACCGAAGAGATCGATCAGATGATTGTCAAAGATGTCTCACAAAACGAGATCAAATCAGCCGATGTAGCTGAAGCGCTCAGTCGCCATATCCCCTCTATCAACCTCATCAGAAGAAGCGGCATCGCCAACGATATACTGCTTCGCGGACAAAAGAGAGACAATATCAACATCATCATCGACGGTACTAAGATATGTGGCGCATGTGTAAATCGTATGGATCCGCCCACTTCACACATACTTACAAACAATATCAAAGATATCAAAGTAAGCGAGGGTCCATTTGATGTGGAAAATTTCGGAACCCTAAGCGGAGTCGTAAATATCAGCACCAAAGAGCCTAGTACTAAGCTCAAAGGTGATATCGATCTCAATATCGGTAGTTTTGGCTATACAAAATATGGTATCAGTATAAGCGGGGGAAATGAGAAGATCAAAGCGCTCCTTTCCGCCTCAAATGAGAGATCAAACCAGTACAAAGATGGAAACGGAGATGATTTTGCAGAGCAGATCGAGAAAAATATCCAAGCGGGAGTCGTACCGGCAAAGTTTCAATACCGAGATAGATACAAAGATCTCGATGCATATGAAAAATTTACCCTTATGGGAAAGCTCTACTTCACTCCGCAAGAGAATCAAGAGTTAAAACTTAGCTACACCGCAAATAGAAGCGACGATATCCTCTACCCCTCCAGCAAAATGGATGCGATCTATGATGATAGCGATGTGTATAGTTTAGATTATGAGATAAGGGGGCTATCTTCGTACTCAAAATCCCTAAAATTTGAGCTATATCAATCAAAAGTGGATCACCCTATGAGTACCAAGTATAGAAAAGCGGGAGCAAAAAGCTACACAACCCATCACCTAAAGACTGAGATGATGGGAGCTAAGCTCAAAAATAGTTTCGATTTTGCGGGAGTCGCATTTACGGTAGGGATAGACGGAAGCAAAAGGGTCTGGGACGGATGGTTTGAGAGAGACGGCAACAAGCTCTACAAGATGGGTAAACTTGTCAAATCTCTAGCCGATGTTAGTACCAAAAATAGCGCTATCTTTATCAAAGCAGCCCAACCCTTCGGCACATCGCTTATCGAATATGGCATCAGAGCCGACCACACGACGATTGACAACGACAATCCAAAAGATGAGGGTAGAGAGTTCAACTCCATCAGTGGAAATATCTTTGTTACAAGCAAAGTCGATAGCACATTGACGACATTTTGGGGAGTAGGTAGCAGTAGCAGGGTACCGGATGCGAGAGAGTTGTATTTAGTGATGATGGGAAATCACTTCGGAACTCCCTCACTCAGACAGAGTAGAAACTATGAGCTTGATATCGGTGCTCAAAAGATATTTGGTAACTTTAGCGTCAAAGCAAAAGCGTACTATTCGTATGTCAAAGATTATATCGCTTTTAATGCGCACAATAAAAAATTAAACCCTATGACAGGCAAAGTGGAACCGTTTCACTCATTTGAGAATGTCGATGTCGATATATACGGGGCGGAGATAAGCGGCTTGGTACTAAGTGATGGGGCTTTTAGCTTCGACTATGCGCTTTCATACAAAAGAGGCAAAAAGAGAGATCCGCTAACGGGACAAAAGGGAACAAATCTAGCAGATATGCGTCCCTTTAAGGCTTTAGTCGGACTCAACTATGAGGATATAGATTTTAACGGTAGGGTCGAGTTTATCGGTAGTACTAGATGGAGCGATATCGACTATGAAAACGGTGAGCAAGAACTTAGCGGATATGGAGTTGTAAACCTTAAAGCGACGAAAAACTTCACCAAAGAGATAGAGCTAAGCGTAGGCGTTGATAACCTCTTTGATAAAAAGTATGCCGTTACAAACACCTATAAAGACTTGATACTTCTCACTAACGGAACCGATACGATGCTATTAAATGAACCGGGAAGATATATCTATGCGAATTTGAAGTATAAGTTTTAGAAGGCAGCAGCATTTTCTGCTACCTTTCTAATCAAGATGCTATTTTAACGGCTCTCTTGTAACAACACCGAAAGTGTATGATGCGGTTTTATTTTCATCTATGTTTTTAATAATAACATGTAGATTACCGTTACAATCCGTCACACGACTGTAATTCATATCAGCACTTTCCGCATCACCGGTATTGTAGGGTCTAGCTATCCAAGCTGCTCTTGCAAATTCATTAGAGTCATTTTCAATCATAGTGATAACTCTACTGCATGTTGGACTTTCCCCTTTGTCATTTTTACAGCTAACCGTAACCGGTTTAAGTCCGGTACCGGTCAATACAACCGGTCTGGAGATACCGATATGCTTACCGTTTACCTTTGCATTTGCATAGATATATACTGTTTTACCGACCATTGCCGGCACATATCTAAGCTCTGCGTATGCGATACCGTCTTTGACTTCGGTTGTCTCAAAAGATGAAGCCGCACCGTTCATAACCGTATCGTTACAATAGTCATATCTATACTCATCACCGACTACATAACTTACCCCGTCAACCTTATCACCACTATCAACTGAAACAAGTTTAAGTTGATTACTCTCTCTATCAACTGAAGCGATATCCCACCCACCGAGATTGTATGGCTTATATTGACTTTGATTTGCTAAAATAATCAATGTATCTAAATTTGTCACATCATTTAATGAAAAAGTTTCTTGCGTAACTCCATAAGGAAATTGTCTCTTAACATCACTATCTGAAGATATTGCAAATGTTGCGTTATTTCTATCAAATGTACCTTTATCATATGAAAAGAGTTTTGGATTATTGATAACTCCTGTCGAAATAGCGGTATCATCTTTAGCCTTATTTCCATAACTATCCGCAATATGAATAACAAATTTTTTGATAAACAGACCTTTGTCATAACTATCAGCATAAGGAACGATCGCCATACTCGAACTTTTGTTCTTCTCTATCACGACAGGCACACTGATAACATACGGCTTAGGCATATCTTTGATAGTTGCTTCAAAGATAAGGTTTGTCGTCCCCGATAGATTGTTTATTTTGAGTGCGACATCATCTGATGCTTTGATATCATTTTGTGCTATGGTATAGACTGGTCCCTCTTTGCCTGAGAACTCTATAAAATTAAAATATTTACCATTCTCCGGAGATATCAGCTTTATTGACTCTATGACGCTAGTATCTGCCACTCTACCGTTGTAAAGATTGGTTATATCAAAGTGTATTTTACCAACCTCACCGGTTGAGAAATAGCCTTTCTCTCTATAATTATCTGAAAATGTAAGTTTCACCTTATAGGCATTTTTTGCATCTATCTTAATTTGACCGACAGTTGAGTTTCCATCACTAGTAGCTCCGCTGTTATCATTCGGCGGCAATAGATCATTGATAGGATCAGAAGGACCAACCCCTTGTCCACTACTATCATCAATATCGTCACCGGAACTGATAGAACTATTTTGACCTAAATCTCTATCTACGCTTCCGCAACCTGAAACCAAAAGAAGCGCACTTAAAAGTATCGTTGATAATTTTAAAGTTTTTGGCATAAAACATCTCCTAAATTTTTTGAACTACTCCTAGT
>JALWLO010000042.1:20163-21142 GCA_027084135.1 Campylobacterales bacterium
GTATCGACATTTAAAAAAATATTTTTAATGATATAATCAAATCATGAAAGAGATAGCTATCATAGGTCCCACCGCAAGCGGCAAATC
Organism: Campylobacterales bacterium; assembly: GCA_027084135.1. Lineage (GTDB taxonomy): Bacteria > Campylobacterota > Campylobacteria > Campylobacterales > QNZT01 > QNZU01. The sequence continues at coordinate 20,251 of JALWLO010000042.1, forward strand.
TGCCCTCGCGGTTGAGGTTGCCAAAGAGGTGGGAGCATATATCCTCTCACTCGACTCACTCAGCATCTACAAAGAGGTAGATATCGTATCGGCAAAACCTACACTAGAGGAGCGTGAAGGGATAAGACACTTCGGTATCGATGAGATTAGAGTCGATGAGTACTTTAGTGCCGGCATATTTTTAGATATTTATAAAAGAGCAAAAGAGCGTTGCAAAGAGGATGATAAACACCTCATCATCACAGGCGGAACAAGCTTTTATCTAAAAGCGTTGATAGAGGGACTCTCACCCAAACCTACCCTCACGCCTAAGATTAGTACTAGGGTAACGGAAATCACGAAAAACCTCTCCGATGCGTATAAAACTATCGCCCAAAAAGATCCCGATTACGCCTCCAAAATCTCCCCGAATGACAGCTATCGTATATCTAAATGGTATGAGATATATCTTAGTACTAATGAAATCGCAACAAAGTTTTTCAAGAGTAGTGGCAAAGAGCCTCTTATAAAGAATATAGATATCTTTGAGATAGAGGTAGATAGAGAGCATTTGAGAGATAAAATTGCCAAAAGAACGAAACAGATGATAAAAAACGGGTTGATAGAGGAGATTTTTGAACTTGAAAGAAAGTACACAAGAGCACCGAGCCCTATGAAAGCGATAGGTATTAAAGAGACACTAGCCTATCTTGACGGAAGAGTAAGCCTCAGTGAACTTGAAAAATTGATAACGATTCACACTTCTCAGCTTGCTAAAAGGCAACAGATCTTTAATCGCACACAATTTAAATATATTCAAAGAGATGTAAAAGAAAGCTTAAAATCAAAGTTAAAATATATATTTTAACTTTGTATAATTTTCAGTTAACTCTTTGTGAGTTTTTTCTAATAA
>JALWLO010000043.1 GCA_027084135.1 Campylobacterales bacterium
ATTATATTTTTTAAGAAAGTGTAACAACTGATAACAAATTCTTATGAATAATTCGATGATGCGTACCAAGAAATTTACTTTTTTTGAGAGATGGGGTTATTCAGAGGGTTCTATTGTTTAAATTTGGATATAACTCAAGTTCTTTGATCTTTTTTAATATAAATTTAGCCTTAGTTTTGTCTATCTTTTTAAGCTCTTTTAAGGCACTTTCTTGAATCTCTATTCTCATTCAATCTCTTTTATTGCCTCATCTATACTATATGTTTTTTCGCCCTTTTCTCTCCGTTTTCTAGCCTCTTTTACATAAGCATAATCCGGATCATCTTCGTTAATCACCTCGATATCAAAATCATCTGTCATTTTTTGACTTATAATTTTCACATCATCTTTTAAATTTTCAAGAATATACATCACTTTATCAAGTGCACTATCTTTTACATCTATAATAAATTGCATCCTATCTCCTTTGAGAGTAATATCTCTTCATTGTATTGATTATAACATCATTCTTTTTGCTTTTTTCCTTAAACCCAAATTTTGCATTAGCCGATACATCATCTGCATTGATCATCGGCGGCATGGGCGATTGAAGTAAAGCCTCGACGAACCCTCCGGTGCGCCTGCGTTTTCCTTCAACACCCTTACACACCGAGCATCAACACATCTGATGCACCTTTTAATGCAAAATTTGGGTTAAAAGACTCTTTTTTTCGTCAATATCACACTATTACAATGTTTTTATTTAAAATTTCCCTACAACATCCCCATCTCATCAAAACTTGCGTAGTTCTCCTTAGTAAGGATGATATGGTCAAGGAGTTCTATGCCGAGTAGTTTACCGCTCTCTTGGAGGCGTTTGGTTACTTTGATGTCTGAGTGACTTGGATTGAGTGAGCCGCTTGGGTGGTTATGGGCGATGATGACACTTGCACAACGATGCTCGATAGCGGGAGCAAATACCTCTCTAGGGTGTACCAAGCTCTCATTGAGTGTTCCGATGGTGATAATCTGCTTGTGGCAGATGTGGTTAGCTCCGTCGAGGTATATCGCCAAGAAGTACTCCTGCTTTTTGTCACGATACTCTTTAAGCTCCTCAACGACATCTTTTGCACAGGTGATTTTTCTATTTTGTTTGATCAGGTAGCGTTTAGATATCTCTATGGAAGCCAATATCTGAGAAGCTTTTGCTTCCCCTAACCCATGGATATTCAACAACTTTTCCAAATCAAGTTCGGCAAAATCACTCTTAAAAAGCTTTACAATCTCTTTAGAAAGCTTTAGTACATCTTTGCCTTTGACTCCACTTCCCAAAAGCAGTGCTACAAGTTCATAATCTTTAAGAGTTTTTATCCCTCTTTTTCGCAGTTTCTCTCTCGGTTTGTCGATACTCTCTAACTGGGATAAGCGCTTCATTGACCGCTAGTACTAAACCTCTACCAACGCCCTCTCATAAGCAATACTCATCACTTTATCATCTACAGCTATACCGATACTCTCATCATCCACTTTGATCTCCTCCTCTACAAATCCAAGAAACTCCGGCGGTGTCAACTCCATTTGTTCGCTCTCTCCACTCTCTTCTAGGATAACTTTTAAATTTCCGATGATGAGATTTGCCACTTCGCAAGCAAGATCCACACTGCTCTCAAAGTCAGGATCAGCCTCAAAGAGAAGAAGGTTGGAGATAGTGTTAAGTAGTTCTTGCGAGATAGAGAGTTTAAACTCCTCCACCTGTTTACTGCTTTTTAATGCGATCTTCGTTACATAAACATTTGATATCTTCTCTATATCTCTAAAGCTATACGCCAACCCTAAAGTGTGCATCAAAAAGTTCTCTACCGCCTGCTCTACATAGTTGTTTACCATTCTAAGCTCCTGTTACTTTCCAAGTGATTCTAAAAGTGCTTCTATCTCATCGTTGCTCATCATATTATCACTTGCGATAGAGACGGCTGAAGCAACCCTCTTGCTATCATCTATCGGCGAATCAAAGAGTGAATGCATATAGTGAGCAAGCGTCCTCATGACATTGATAACCCTCTCTATCTTCTGTCTATGGATATCCTGATACTGCATCACATCCATTGCAGTCATCACATCACCGCTGATCTCACCGCTATTTTGTATGATCTCATCAATTCTATCATTTGCTTTTTGATTTAACTCTATCATCTCTGCAAAGATTGTGACACTCGGAAACTTATCATGCAATTTTTGGAATACTTCGATATTTTTTTCGATGATCTCTTTCTGTTCGGTAGCACTATGTTCGATGTTTAGTACTACATTGGTGATATTTTCAAGTTTATCAAATATCTCCCCAGCCTTTATCTCCGAATCTCTAGCAACATCATCGAGTTGATTTACCACTTTGTGGTCATCTGTCGGCGGAGGCGGCGGCCACTGGATATTTGCATCGGCTCTATAATTCTCTTCATCAATCTCCGCCTCTTCGCTGATATTTTCAACCACTTCACTCTCTTGGCTTAGCTTCTCGTCAAGCTCTTCAAGCTGATCTGATGCCGCTTCTTCTCCTCCCTCTTCAGTCATATCGGTGGATTCTAGCAACGTTTCCACATCTTCCGTCTCACACAACGCTTCTAACTCTTGACTCTCTTGAGTCGACTCCTCTTGCTTTTTTGTCTCATCTAACAACACTTCTTCTAAGAGATCGTTATCCTCAAGAGAATCACTACCCTGATTTTGCTCTTCATCTTGTGCTGTACTACTCTTTGCCTCTGCCTCCATCAAAGTGTCCAATTCTTCTTGAGTCATAACACAATCTCCTAATCAAATTTTTCATATAATGCAATATCGACAAAAAAAGGATTTTATTAAATGTTGGCAGATCTTCACAACCACACTCCACTTTGCAATCACGCCAAGGGAGAGCCCCAAGCCTATATCCAAAAGGCGATTGAATGTGGATGTAGCTATTTCGGCTTTAGCGATCACGCTCCTATGGAGTTTGATCAAGCGTACCGTATGCGCTTTGAGGATATGGAGTATTACGAAAAGAGTATAAAAGAGCTTCAACGATCCTTTCAAAACGATATAGAGATACTCTTGGCTTATGAAGTTGATTATATGCCGGGGATGATGGATGAGAGGGTACTAAAAGCGGATGTGGACTACCTGATAGGCTCCGTACACTTTATAGATAAGTGGGGATTTGACAATCCTGAATTTTTAGAGGAATATAAACATAGAGATATCGATGAGATCTATAGAGCCTATTTTGATTTAGTACGAGATATGGCAAAGAGCGGGTATTTTCAGATAGCGGGTCACTTGGATCTGATCAAAGTCTTTGGATATAGACCCAAAAAGGATGTGAGACTCTACGCAAAAGAGGCGATAAAAGCGATCAAAGATGCCGGTATGGCGGTAGAGCTCTCAACCGCCGGATATAGAAAACCTTGCAAAGAGGCTTATCCAAGTGATGCGCTACTTGAGATGATCACGGAGTATGATATCGCTATCACATTCGGTTCAGATGCTCACCACCCAAAACAGGTGGGATTTATGTCCGAAACCATTGAGAAGAAGGCGAGAGATTTCGGATACAATAAATGTGCGATATATAGAGAAAAAGAGCAAGAGTTGATTATTTTTTAATCAATAGTGGTATTAGATTTTACTTACATTTAGATATAATTTAACGACAAAATTTTTAGTAGGAGAAAAGATGGGAAAATTTGTAAACGGCATCGATGAGTTTTTCAAATATTGTGAAGAGAATGAGGTTGAATTTGTTGATTTTAGATTTACCGATATCAAAGGGGCATGGCACCATATCACCTATAGAATGAGTGCGGTCAATAAAGAGAATATCGAAGGCGGGCTACCGTTTGACGGATCTTCCATAGAGAACTGGCAACCGATCAACCAATCAGATATGCTACTTATGCCGGATGTGGATACGACATTTTTAGATCCTTTTACTGCTGACACGACTGCAGTCGTTATCTGTGATGTTTATGATATCTACAACAATGAACTTTATGCAAAATGTCCAAGAAGTATCGCGAAAAAAGCGCTCAAAGCACTAGAGGAAGCAGGTGTTGCCGATGCGGCATATTTTGGTCCTGAGAATGAGTTTTTTATCTTTGACGATGTACAGATCATTGACAAAGATAACCAACAATCTTTCAAAGTAGAGAGTGACGAGGGTCACTGGGCTGATGAGAAAGTGTATGAAGATTATGGAAATATGGGTCACAGACCGAGAATCAAAGGTGGTTACTTCCCTGTAATGCCGACTGACTCTATGGTGGATATTAGAGCTGAGATCATGCAGGTTCTAGAGGATGTAGGTATCGATGTAGTACTAGGACACCATGAGGTTGCACAAGCACAAGGTGAGATCGGTGTTGTATTTTCAGACATCATCACTGCGGCTGACAATGTACAAAAGTATAAATATGTTGTAAAGATGGTTGCTCACCTAAACGGAAAAACCGCGACATTCATGCCAAAACCTATCTATAATGATAACGGAAACGGTATGCATGTACACCAATCACTCTGGAAAGACGGCAAAAACCTTTTCTACAAAGAGGGTGAGTATGCAAACCTATCAAAAACCGCACTTGACTACCTAAGCGGTATCTTTAAACATAAAGATGCTGTTGCGGCATTTACAAACCCTAGTACTAACTCTTATAAGAGACTACTACCCGGTTTTGAGGCTCCGAGAATCTTGACTTACTCTAGCCAAAACAGATCTGCGGCTTGTAGGATCCCTTACGGTGCGGGTGAAAAATCAACAAGAATCGAAACAAGATTCCCGGATAGTTCATCTTGCCCATACCTTGCATTTACAGCACTCATGATGGCTGGACTCGACGGTATCAAAAACGGTGGATATGAGATTGTCGGTCCTATCAATGAGGATCTCTTCGAGTGGAGTAGAGATGAGTTGAAAAAGAGAGGTATCAAAGAGCTTCCAAATACGCTAAGAGATGCGCTTGAAGGACTTGAAGAGGATCATGACTTCTTGGCTCCTGCTATGACTCCTGAATTTATAAAAGAGTATGTTGATTATATGTTCGAGAGACATGTGATTCCTGTGGAGGGAAGACCTACCGCTTACGAATATGTATCTACCTACTCATGCTAATCAAGTATAGGCGCTTGCCTATACTTAAATTAAATCTATTTCTTCAAAAATTCTTAATAATTACACAATAATTTCACTTTTTTTGGTATAATTTCACTGTAAATAAATTTCTGAAAGGATAGTCATGTTGAAAAAAGTAATGATTTTGTTGATGTTTACTGCTGTGTCGCTATTTGCGATAAATTTCCAAACCGCCTCTAAAGAGGAGCTTATGAGTATAAAAGGTATCGGTGAAAAGAGAGCCGCCGATATCATGAAGTATAGGAAAAAACATAAGATCAGATCCGCTGAAGATCTTAAAAATATAGAGGGTATCGGTGACGAGATCGTAAACAATGCGAAAAAAGGGATCAAAAACGCTGATACTAAAGTCTCTAAAGCAAAAAAGAGCACAAAAAGCAGACTCTCAAAAAAAGCAAAAGAGAGCAAAGCGAAAACGACAAAAAGAGTCAAAAAGGTAGCGGGAGATAAAACAAAAAGAGCCGAGAAGAGAGCCTCTAAAGTAAAATCAAAAGCGAAAGATAAAACTAAAAAATCTCTCAAAAAGGCAAAAAGCAAAGCGAAGAAAAAAGCAAAAACAAAAAAGTAACGCTTAGTACTAAGCACTATACTTTGTGCTTAGTCGCTATCAA
>JALWLO010000044.1 GCA_027084135.1 Campylobacterales bacterium
CCAATAAGGTTTTCTTCATAACACCGTTCTCCTTTTTAAGTTTGTGGAATCATTTTTACAACTCAAAAGTTAAATGATTATTAACCTTATAAAATTTATTTTAACTATATATTAAGAGTTTTTTTAGATAAGTTTTTATAATATTTTATTGTGTCAATTGTATAATATTTTCAAATAATAAGGAGTAGATTATGAATCGTAGAGATATGCTTAAATATAGTATGCTTAGCATTGCAGCCGCAACAACCCTGAATGCTTCAGAAGGGAGCACATCTGTACAAAGCCAAACTGTTGGTGCAAGTGGAGTTTCCTCAGCCAAAAAAGGTCCAAAAATTGTTATCATTGGTGGTGGATGGGGTGGCTTGACTGTTGCCAAAAACCTAAAGAAAAAAGATAAAAATTTTGATGTTTTGGTCATAGAAAAAAACAATATGTTTATGTCATGTCCTTTTTCAAATACCTACTTAGGTAAGCTTGAAGGTGTCAATTTAGGTACCTTTATCCACGACTATAATAAAGCTGTTTTATCTAACGGGTATTCAATGCTAAACGCAACGGTTACCGGTATAGATAGAGGCAAAAAAGTTGTCCATACTTCATCGGGGGATGTTCCTTATGATGTTTTAGTACTTGCACCGGGTATAGACTATAATTATGAAGGACAGTTTCCAAACTGGAGCAAAGAGAAGATAGCTGAGATAAAAAACTTAGCCCCTGCCGCTCTCATTCCCGGAAGTGAGCATATTGCACTTGAGAGGATGTTAGCAGATATGGATGACGGTGATGTTGTGATAACAAAACCTGCCGGCAAATATAGGTGTCCGCCTGCCCCTTTTGAAAGAGCATGTATGATTGCCGCTTATATGAAAAAAGAGGGGATAAACGGGAAAGTAATAATATTAAACGAAAATGACAAAATTGCAAAAGGAAAAGCTTTTAAAGAGGCATGGAAAGAGTTGTACGGTGACAAAATAGTGCACTTAGAGAATTGTAAAATCACTGATGTAGACACTAAAAATAAAACTATACACTTTGAACAAACAATAAAACCTAAAGATGAGATGGATGACCCAAAAGTGATTAAAAAATCTCATAAATATGAGGTGTTAAATCTTATACCACATAACAAAGCAAACTCTGTTGTTGAGATGGCCGGTATCGAAACAACAAAAGATGGTTTTGGTAAAGTTGTCATGAATGGTTGCTCATTTCAAACAAAAACCGATCCAAATATTTATGCTGTTGGAGATGTCGTCGGACATGCCATACCGCCAAGTGGTCAGACTGCTATATGGGCGGGGAAACAGTGTGCCGAGGAAATCGCACATAAACTTCACGGTAAGTCATATACGCTTCCTGTCAAAAATCAAACGGTGAAAGCAGGTAATGTCTGCTACTCAATGGTAGGAGATAAACCTGAAGAGGGCATCATGGTCACCCACGACTTTAGCTGGACAGGAGAAATCATAAAAGCAAAAGGGAATGTTCCAAAAGGACCTAACGGTAAATTTAGATCGGCAAAAATTGCAAAAGCTACTAGAAACTGGTATGACGGAGCGATGAGAGATCTGTTTTAATCTAAACCGTTTTGGGCTAGATAACCTCTATCTCAAAACGGCTTTTCATCAAAATTTTCATTATATTAAAATAATTAAGGATAGATAGTATGGATAGAAGAACTTTTTTTCAACTTGTAGCCTCTACGGGTGCCTATGTTGCTATAAGTCCATTTGTTATCAAAAAAGAATTAAGAGCCGATAACGGCAATCTTTTTAAAACTTACGAGAGAGTGCAACTTGTTGATAAAGATGGTAAACCTTTAATGAGTAGCAAACTAAAAAAAGAGGAAAATTATGTATTTAACTATCCTCATAAAGGAACACCGTGTTTTTTGATCGATTTAGGTGAACCGACAAATAAAGATATTAAACTAAAGAGTGAAGATGGAGAGGAATATCTATGGAAAAGCGGTGTTGGGAAAAATAGATCTATCGTTGCATATAGTGCTATATGCTCTCATCAGCTGGCCCATCCGACACCAGAAGATAGTTTCATAAAATATGTCCCTAGAAGTGGCAAAACAATGGCATATAAAAGTGGCGGTATTATAGTTTGTTCATCTCATATGTCAGCTTTTGATCCCAAAAGTGGAGCAAAAAAATTAAGCGGTCCTGCGGAACAAGCATTAGCCTCCATTGTATTGGAGATTGCCGAAGATGACACTATATGGGCAACAGCTGTTTTGGGACCGGATAAATTTCATGAGTATTTTAAGGCTTATAAACCTGAATTTAAAAAGTTTTATGGTGGAAAGCGAAAGGCTAAAAAGCTTGTAAAATCTAAAGCCCAAACGATAACGCTAAGTGAATATTCCAAAGAGATTATTCAATACTAATATTATAATGAGGAGAATGTTATGACAAAGACAATATTAGCGATATTTACAGCACTTAATCTATCATATGCGGCTACAACGGATGTTGAAAAAGGAAATTCAAAATTGGCAAATGATATGAGAACGATGCTAGATGCTATGCAAAAGATTCAAAAGGGTGGATTTTATAACTCAACTGCATTGATAAAAGAGGGAGTAACCCAACTTGAAAAAGGCTTAGAGACTGTTCACTCAATGGATGTGAAACAGTTTTTACCTCAACACCAAAAATATGCTGTAAAGTTTGCACAAAAAAGAGCAAAAATGATAAAAATGTATGCAGATGATTTAGTAGAATCTATTAATCACGGAGATATAGATGATGCCCTTGAAGACTATAGTCAAATTTTAAGACAATGTACATCATGCCACTCTAGAATCAGACCTAGGTAAAGCGATATGAGAAGAGGTACTATTTAGTACTTTTTCGAATAGTTCTCTATCGCTTGATTCCACATCATTTTATACTTTCTTTTGACAAACTCAAGCTCCTCTTGGGTATTTTTAAGCTGTTCACTGAGAAGTTTAATCGTAGTTTTATCCTCATCATAGATACTTTGAAGCGCATAAAGAGACTCTTTGAGAAACTCATTCTCCTCTTTGAGAGAGATGATACGCTCCTCTTTCTCCCATAAAATCTCCTCATGAAGCTGTAAAACCGCCTCAAAGCTCTTTTTGATAAACTCGGGAGTGAGCATCTCCTCATCTAAGAGAGCCTCTTGAATATTTTGAAGCTTTTTTGACTCTTTTTTATCTTCTATCATCTTATAGCCTAATCTCTATCTCAGCTGAATCAAACTCAACTTTTTTTGCTTTAAGTATCCTATCCTCTTGAAGTTTAACTCTAAGATCTTCATCCTCCAATGCTAATATCTGCATGGCAAGATAGGCGGCATTTACCGCACCAGCTTTACCGACGGCAACGGTAGCTACCGGCATACCTGAGGGCATCTGAACGGTACTAAGCATCGCATCCATCCCATCCATCACTCCACCCTTCATAGGCACACCGATAACCGGTTTTGTAGTTTGAGCAGCAACCGCACCCGCAAGGTGAGCCGCCATACCTGCAGCCGCTATAAACACTCTTGCTCCTTTGCTCTCTGCTCCCTTTACATAAGCATGCGTTCTCTCCGGACTTCTGTGGGCTGACGAGATAACAAGTTCATGCAAAACACCAAACTTCTCAAGTGTCTTTGCACACTCTTTCATAATCTCATAATCACTCTTACTTCCGATGATGATAGATACAAATTTCAAAATAGCTCCTACTTTTTATGTGATATGATACCAAAAAGCCCTTGTTTAAATTTAAGAATTTCAAATTATGGTCTATTATTTAAACATCTCTTTATTTTCTAACCGCTCCTCTTTTCTAAGTATCGAAAAGGGCGGTAGTTTTGCGGGTAGCTGTATCGGATTTAGATTGCCACTATGAACGCTATCAAGCTCCCTCCCCTCTTTTGTCAAAATCTTTTTAAATCTAATAAAAGGCTTACTATCTTTATAAAAGATGGTTGCTATATCATTATCCACCTCATCCACTTTAGTACTAAGCGGAGTGACAATCTCTATATCCTCATTCGGATAGATTTTATATTTGCACATAAAGTGCTCTCCATCCTCCATAACAAGCCCCGCCACTTCATGCGTACCGCGACTCAAAGCAAAGCTATGTTCTTGAGTATCGTTTCTCTCAAAGGGGCGAGAGATGAGATATGCGTCGGTAAATCCTCTATTTTTGGTAGTGTGAAGCTCAGCTTGATATCTATCCGGGTTGAACTCCCCTCTATAGTAGTCATCTATCGCCTCTCTATAAGCTTTGGTCGTAATAGCCGCATAGTACGGACTTTTGGTACGCCCCTCTATCTTGAGTGAATCTACTACCCCGCTTCTTAGTATCTCATCCACATGAGAAGCGAGATTCATATCTTTGGCATTAAATATATATGTCCCAACTTCGGGCTGCTCCTCAAGCCTAAAGAGGGTTCCGTGCTCCTCGTTATGCGCATAGAGCGTATACTCAAATCTACAATCATTCGCACAGCTTCCCCTATTTGGTACCCGTCCCATCTGCACCGCACTGATAAGACATCTGCCGCTATAAGCAAAACACATACTACCGTGCACAAAAACCTCTAACTCAAGATCGGGCAAGTGAGCTTTGATATCCTCCAAATCTCTCAGGCTTATCTCACGGGCGGCTATGATACGACTCACCCCTTGTTCATAGTAAAACTCGGCGTCGAGATAGTTTAGTACATTTGCCTGGGTTGAGAGGTGGAGCGGAATGTCGGGAGCTATCTCTTTTGAGAGTTTGATCACACCCGGTGTGGAGATGATAAAGGCGTCAGGTTGTAACTCCGCCATCTTGGCGATGTGCTCTTTTAGGAGTTTTAGCTGATTGTTAAACGGAAAGCCGTTGATGGTCACATAGACCTTCTTGCCCCGCTCATGCGCGTACAAAATGCCCTCGGCAAACTCCTCAAAGCTAAACTCCTTACCCGATCGAATCCGAAGCGAAAAGTGGCTCACACCCCCATACACCGCATCAGCACCGTAGTTTATAGCTATCTTTAGTTTTTCAAGATTACCCGCCGGCGATAAAAGCTCAACCTTTTGCAATCTGCACCTCTTTCTATTTTATTTTATGGGATTATAACAGTTTATCTCTTTTAGAGTGGAAATTTAATGTGTAAAGATTTTGCGATTTTTTTCACATATTAGGCTACACATGTAAAAATTTTGCGATTTTTTTTACATGTTCTAACGGTTATGTAAAGATTTTTGCATTTTCTTTACACATTTTGGAAAAGTTCAAAAAGTTTATTATGAGTGGTGATGATATTCTCTATCTCCGTTTTTAACGGTAGTTTTTGAGGGATGAATTCTTTCACTTTATCTTCCTTTTATCCATTTTTATCTCTTAGTATGTCTTTTTACCGCAACTATCGTTTGCCAAATTAAGACTGAAAAAATAATATCAAAAATCAACGACATAAATTCATAATGTTCTTTTAAAAGCTTTTCTAAAGACTTGAAATTTCTCAACGGATAATTTAGCCAATGCATCATTGTGCTTAAACTTTCACTTAATGTTGGAAATATATTCATAAGTAAATGGTTTTCATTTGCATAGATGATAAGCCCATATAAAATATAAAAAATAACTATAAGAATTATTGGTTTTGCAAAACTTTGCCCAAAGCTGGATATCTTATCATTTATCCAAAAAATAAACTTTTCTTGAAC
>JALWLO010000045.1 GCA_027084135.1 Campylobacterales bacterium
ACTCTCAAGGGTAAATTAAGAACAATGCAACTAAATAATCCGAATGAAATAAGAGAAGTTAGAAGAGATATAGCTAGAATCAAAACAGCGATAACTTCTAAATCAAAAGAAGAGGCATAAAGATGGCTTTAAAGAGAGTGATAAAAGGAAAAGTTGTAAAACAGGCCGGTGAGAAAACGATCACCGTATTGGTTGAGAGAAAAGTGGTGCACCCAAGATATCATAAAATCGTAAAAAGATTTAAAAAATATCTTGTACATGATGAGAGAGGTGATGCAAACGTAGGTGATATAATTGTTGCCATCGAGTGCAGACCTATCTCTAAAAGAAAGTCATTTAGGCTAAAAGAGATAGCTGAGAGAGGAGTTGGAGCATGATACAAAGTTTCACAAGACTTGCTGTTGCAGATAATAGCGGTGCAAAAGAGATAATGTGTATCAAAGTTCTCGGTGGATCAAAGAGAAGATACGCAAGTGTCGGCGATGTGATTGTCGCATCTGTAAAAAAGGCGATTCCAAATGGAAAAGTGAAAAAAGGTCAGGTTGTTAAAGCCGTGATTGTTAGAACAAAAAAAGAGATACAGAGAGAGAACGGATCTCTTATCAGATTTGACGAAAATGCGGCAGTTATACTGGATAATAAAAATGAGCCGATAGGTACTCGTATCTTTGGTCCGATTGCTAGAGAAGTTAGATATGCTGGTTTCATGAAAATTGTATCACTTGCTCCGGAGGTGTTGTAATGGCTGTAAAATTTAAGATCAAAAAAGGTGATATCGTAAAGATCATAGCCGGTGATGATAAAGGTAAAGAGGGTGAAGTACTTAAAGTGATGCCTAAAAGATCCCAAGTGATTGTTGCCGGTTGTAAGGTAGTAAAAAAAGCTGTGAAACCTACAGAAGCAAACCCTAAGGGCGGTTTTATAAATAAAGAGATGCCTATTCATATCTCAAATGTTGCAAAAGTGGAAGGTAAGTAGAGATGTATAGATTGCAAGAGAAGTATAATAACGAGATAAAACAAGCTTTGGTAAAAGAGTTTGATATCAAAAATCCTATGCAAATCCCTGCACTAGAGAAGATATCTATTAGTGTAGGTGCAGGCGATGAAGCAAAAGATAGCAAGGTATTGCAAAATATTGTTGATACTATATCTTTAATAGCCGGACAGAGGGCCGTTGTGACAAGAGCGAGAAAGTCGATTGCAGGATTTAAGCTAAGAGAGGGGTTTCCAAACGGTGTAAAAGTGACACTTAGAGCTCAAAATATGTATGTTTTTTTAGATAAACTCATCTCTATCACGCTTCCAAGAGTGAAAGATTTCAGAGGTGTGCCTAGAAATGGCTTTGACGGACATGGAAACTATAGTTTCGGTCTCGATGAGCAACTTGTATTTCCGGAAGTCAAATATGATGATATTTTGAAAACTCACGGTATGAATATCACTTTTGTGACAACAACCGATGATGATAAAGAGGCGTTTAAACTACTTGAGCTGTTTGGATTACCGTTTGCGAAAGGGAGAGAGTAATGGCAAAAAAATCGATGATCGCAAAAGCGAAAAGAAAACCAAAGTTTGCTGTAAGAGCATATACGAGATGTCAGATTTGTGGTAGGCCGAAGTCAGTTTATCGAGATTTTGGAATATGCAGAATCTGTTTAAGAAAAATGGCAAGCGAAGGTAAGATACCTGGCATGAAAAAATCAAGTTGGTAGGGGAAAGAGATGGTAAATGATTTAGTTGCAGATGCACTGACAAGGATAAGAAATGCCTCTATGAGAAAACTAGAGGTGACAGAGTTGCTCCACTCTAACCTGGTTGAAGCGGTAATCAAAATTTTCCAAGAGAAGGGATATATAGATAGCTACAATGTAGTGGAGCATGAAGGGAACAAGAAGACTATCAAAGTAGTACTAAAGTATTCTGATGATGGTAGTCAAGTGATCAATGAGGTAAAGAAGATATCTAAACCCGGAAGAAGAGTTTATAAAGGGTATCAAGATATCAAGAGATTTAAAAACGGTTATGGAACGATCATCGTCAGTACTTCAAAAGGGGTACTTAGCAATGATGTTGCGTTTAAAGAGAAAGTTGGCGGAGAAGTCATCTGCTCTATTTGGTAGAGAGAGATTTTTTACGGCATTCGATAATATCGTAGACAAGTAAAAAAAGGAAGGATATGTCAAGAATAGGTAAACAACCGGTAGCGATACCTGACGGTGTTGAAGTGACACTGGATGGGAATGATATAGTATTTAAAAAGGGATCAGTCGAGAAGAGACTGGATACCAGAGGTTTTGTCAATGTGAAAGTTGAGGATAAGTCGATCATCTTTTCACCCAAAGGTGATACCAGACAAGATAGTGCTTATTGGGGAACCTATAGAGCACTTTCTCAAAATATTATTATCGGAATTACAGAGGGTTATAAAAAGCAGCTTGAGATCAACGGGGTCGGTTATAGAGCTGCTGTAAAAGGAAATGTTTTAGAGTTAAATCTCGGTTTCTCGCACCCAATCAACTATGAGTTTCCAAAAGATGTACAGATCTCAGTTGAAAAAAATATCATCACTATTAGCGGAAATGATAAGCAAGTGGTAGGACAAGTTGCCGCTGAGATAAGAGACTTCAGACCGCCTGAGCCGTATAAAGGTAAAGGTGTTAAGTATATTGATGAGCATATTATTAGAAAAGCTGGTAAGACGGCTGGTAAATAGGGGATAAGATGAGAACAAAACTATTAAAACATAAAAATGCACTAAAACAGAAAAGAATAAAGAGGGTAAGAAGTAAGATATTCGGTACTGCCGATAGACCGAGAGTAGCACTCTTTAAATCAAACAGATACCTTTATGCTCAAGCGATAGATGATTCAAAAGCTGTAACACTTGCAAGTGTTGACGGCAAAAAACTTGGACAAAGAGCAAATATCACTTCTGCTACGGAAGTAGCTAAAGTTTTTGCCGATACACTTAAGGAGAAAGGCATAGAAAAGATAGTCTTTGATAGAAGAGGGAATGATTATCATGGTGTAGTTGCCGCTTTTGCAGACGGCTTGAGAAATAACGGTATAACACTATAGAGAGAGTTAATGATGGAAAATATCAATAGAGAAGAGTTTGAAGAGGCAATCGTAAATATCGGAAGAGTAACAAAAGTTGTAAAGGGTGGTAGAAGATTTAGGTTTACCGCGCTAGTAGTTGTCGGTAATAAAAAGGGTATCATCGGTTATGGTACGGGAAAAGCGAAAGAGGTTCCTGATGCGATAAAAAAAGCTGTTGATGATGCCTTTAAAAACCTCGTAAAGGTCAATCTTAAAGGCTCAACAATAGCGCACGATATCGAAGTTAAGTTTAATGCAAGTAGAATATTGCTAAAACCTGCAAGTGAGGGTACAGGAGTTATCGCAGGTGGTGCGACAAGACCGGTACTAGAGCTTGCTGGTATCAAAGATATATTGACAAAATCGTTGGGTTCAAATAACTCGGCAAATGTTGTAAGAGCGACGGTAAAAGCCCTTACAATGCTAAAAGCTTAAGAAAAGGATAAGTAGATGGCATTACATAATTTAACACCGGCTAGAGGCTCTACAAAAGATAGGAAAAGAGTGGGTAGAGGACAGGGTAGCGGTATGGGAAAAACTGCTACAAGAGGTAATAAAGGTCAAAAAAGTAGATCAGGATATAAGCAAAAAAGAGGCTTTGAGGGTGGGCAACAGCCACTTGCCAGAAGATTGCCTAAAGTGGGATTTACTTCGAGAGTTGTCAAACCATATGTGATCAATGTTGATAAACATACAAAAGTGGCATCTTTGGATGAGATTACTATCGAAACGATAAGAAGTGTACATAAAATCAGTAGTTCTGTTAAGAGAGTTAAGCTCATAGGAAAGAGTGCCAAAGATCTTGCTTCTAAGATTAAGGATGACAACATTACTTATAGTGGTATGCAAAAATGAACAAAAACTTAACAAATAAGATCCTAATCACCTTAGGTTTCTTATTTGCTTACAGAATACTCTCCTATGTGCCTGTTCCAGGTGTCAATGTAGATGTTATAAGACACTTCTTTGATAATAATGCCAACAATGCGCTTGGTATGATGAATATGTTCTCCGGTAATGCAATTAGCAGACTCAGTATTATCTCTCTTGGTATCATGCCTTACATCACCGCTTCGATCATTATGGAACTTCTTGCCGCGACATTTCCGGCTCTTGGAGCGATGAAAAAAGAGAGAGACGGGATGGTGAAATATATGCAGATTATCAGATATGCAACCGTTGTGATCACGCTACTTCAAGCCATCGGTGTTTCATTAGGGCTAAGAAGCATGGGAAGCGGTGGTGAGAGTGCGATCATGATAGATACATCACTTTTTATTCCTATAGCCGCATTTTCGATGTTAACCGGTACGATGCTTTTGATGTGGATCGGTGAGCAGATCACACAAAGGGGTATAGGAAACGGTATATCACTCATCATCTTTGCCGGAATTGTTTCAAGTATTCCGTCAGCGATAGCGGGTACGGTAGAGCTGGTAAATACCGGAAGTTTAAACTTCTTATCAGTCCTTGCGATGCTCTTTATTATCCTCCTGACCATCGGTGTGATTATCTATGTAGAGCTTGGTGAGAGAAGGGTACCGATCTCATACTCAAGAAAGACACTGATGAATAACCAAAATAAAAGGGTGATGAACTATATACCGATAAAGGTCAACTTAAGCGGTGTTATTCCACCGATCTTCGCTTCAGCTATATTGATGCTGCCTGCGACACTGTTACAAAGTACAAGCAATAAATATCTTTTATCGTTAAAAGATGCTTTAACACCGGGTGGATATCTGTTTGAGATATTGATGTTTTTGGGTGTTGTCTTTTTTGCCTTTTTCTATGCGTCCATCGTCTTTAACGCAAAAGATATAGCGGAAAACTTGAAAAAGCAGGGCGGATTTATACCGGGAGTTAGACCGGGTAAAAGTACGCAAGATTATATTAACGAGGTAGCAAGTCGTCTCACTTTCGGTGGAGCTATCTATCTGGGCTTGATCTCTACGCTACCGTTTGTACTTGTGAAAGCGGTTGGAGTGCCGTTCTATTTCGGAGGTGTGGCGGTTCTGATCGTCGTCCAAGTGGCGCTCGATACGATGAGAAAGATTGAGTCAGAGATCTATATGAGCAAGTATAACTCTATCAACACATTAGGACTTTAGAATCTAATGGCAATACCTATCAAAAAACCCTCAGATATAGAGAAACTGAGGGTTTCAAACTCATATGTCGCTAGAGCGCTTCACCATCTTCAAAGTTATATTAGACCCGGTATGACGCTGAGAGAGGTCAATGAAATGGGTGAAGACTTTATCGCAAGCCTTGATGCAAAACCGGCTTTTAAAGGGCTTTACGGTTTTCCAGCGGGAGTTTGCACCTCTCTAAATGAAGTGATTATTCACGGCGTTCCTGATGATACAGTACTTAAAGAGGGAGATATCTTAGGCTTGGATATTGGTGTGGAGAAAGATGGATGGTTTGGTGATGCCGCTATAACGATACCGATTGGAGAGATCTCGAAAGAGGATGAAGATCTGATTGCTTGTGCAAAAGATACGCTATATTATGCGATTGATATCATTCATGCAGGTATGAGATTTAAAGAGTTAAGTTTTGAGATAGAAAAATATATCAAATCAAAAGGTTATGTTCCGCTTCACGGTTTTTGCGGTCACGGTATCGGCAGAAAGCCGCATGAAGAGCCGGAAATTCCTAACTATTTAGAGATTCCCAAACCCAAACAGGGACCCAAAATCAAAAACGGTATGGTTTTTTGCATAGAACCGATGATTTGCCAAAAGCTATCGAAAGCTAAAGTCTTAGATGACAAATGGTCGGTTGTTTCGGAAGATGGACTTAGGGGTAGTCACTATGAACATACGGTGGCTATTATCAACAATAAAGCGGAAATACTATCACAAGTTTAAGGAGTTTAACTACATGGCAAAAGATGATGTTATAGAGGTTGACGGTAAGGTAATAGAGGTGTTACCGAATGCTACTTTTAAAGTAGAGTTGGAAAATGGACATGTAGTGCTGTGTCATATAGCCGGAAAAATGAGGATGCACTACATCAAGATTATGCTTGGAGATAAGGTAAAAGTTGAATTAACTCCTTATAGCCTAGATAAGGGAAGAATTACATTTAGATATAAGTAATTTTTTAGCTTTTTTTAGCTAGAATCGCCAACTCTATATCTAAAATGGAGTTCAAAACTAAAGGAAGAATAGTTGAAAGAGGAACCACTCTTTTTTCAACTATTGGTTTACAATCACTTCAGTAAACCTAATATGCTTAGTGGAGAGTTAGTACTAATGCTTAGTACTAAGTAGCGATAGATTTGACTAAAGATTAAGATATAGAAACGGTATTTAGGTGTGACTTGTTCACTTACTTTTTTATAGATAAGGATTTGGTATGAAAGTTAGACCTTCAGTGAAGAAGATGTGTGATGATTGCAAAATCATCAAAAGAAGAGGTGCAGTGAGAGTGATCTGCAAAAACCCTAAACATAAACAGAGACAAGGATAATTATGGCTAGGATTGCTGGTGTTGACTTACCTAAAAAGAAGAGAATCGAGTATGCTTTGACATACATCTACGGTATAGGGCTTACGACTTCAAGAAAGATTCTTGATAAAGTTGGGATCTCTTATGACAAAAGAGTTTTTGATCTTACTGAGGATGAGATAGCAAATATTCGTAAAGAGATACAGGCTAACTATCAAGTAGAGGGTGATCTTAGAAAAAAGGTTGCTATGGATATCAAAGCTTTGATGGATCTAGGTAACTACAGGGGGCTAAGACATAGGAGAGGTTTACCGGTTCGTGGGCAAAAGACAAAAACAAATGCCAGAACGAGAAAAGGTAAAAGAAAAACAGTTGGTTCAGCGTAGGGGATAATCGATGGCTAAGAGAAAAACAACTAGAAAAAAGATCGTTAAAAAGAATATTGCAAGAGGCATAGTTCATATCGCCGCAACTTTCAATAATACGATGATAACGATTACCGATGAGATGGGAAATACGATAGCTTGGAGTAGTGCAGGTGCACTCGGGTTTAAGGGGAGTAAGAAATCGACTCCTTATGCAGCTCAGCAAGCGGTTGAGGATGCAATGGCTAAAGCGATTGAGCACGGCATTAAAGAGGTCGGTATCAAAGTACAAGGACCTGGCGGCGGTCGTGAAACAGCGGTTAAGAGTGTCGGTGCTATAGAGGGGATCAAGGTGCTTTACTTTAAAGATGTAACACCGCTTCCACACAATGGTTGCAGACCACCAAAAAGAAGAAGAGTATAGGGGTGATTGATGGCTAGATATAGAGGACCGGTAGAGAAGATTGAAAGAAGACTAGGCGTTAGTCTAGAGTTAAAAGGTGAGAGAAGACTTGCAGGAAAGTCAGCTTTAGATAAGAGACCTTATCCTCCAGGACAGCATGGTCAAAGAAGATCAAAGATAAGCGAATATGGACTTCAGCTTAGGGAGAAGCAAAAAGCGAAGTTCATGTACGGTGTGAGTGAGAAGCAGTTTAGAAGACTTTTCAAAGATGCGAACAAGATGGAAGGCAATACCGGTGCAAATCTTATCAAGCTTCTTGAGAGAAGATTGGACAATGTTGTTTATAGAATGGGGTTTGCCACAACAAGAGCTTTTGCTAGACAGTTGGTGACACACGGGCATATCCTTGTTGACGGCAAGAGGGTAAATATTCCCTCATATAGAGTAAAACCAAATCAAAAAATTGAAGTGAGAGAGAAGAGCAAAAACAATCCCCAAATCGTAAGAGCCGGAGAGTTGACTTCACAAACCGGTATCGTTGATTGGGTAGATGTTGAGATAGATAAAAAGTATGGAATATTTACGAGAATTCCGGAGAGAGACGAGATAGCTATTCCTGTTGAAGAGAGATTGATCGTAGAGCTATACTCTAAATAATAACTTTAAAGGTTTGACATGAAAAGAATAAATAGATCTCTATATATACCAAATGAGATAGAGATAGAGAAGATAGATGAGAACCGAGTAAATATCATTGTCTATCCTTTTCAAGCAGGTTTTGCTATCACGGTAGCGCATCCTCTTAGAAGGCTTCTTTTTGGAAGCTCTACCGGCTATGCCGTAACGGGGATAAAGATCGACGGTGTAAAACATGAGTTTGATAGCATTAGAGGAATGCTTGAGGATGTCACGCTCTTTATCCTAAATCTAAAAAATATAAGATTTAAGATACTCGACGAGAGTGCAAATAAAGTAGAAGTTAACTACGCTTTCAAAGGCCATAAAGAGATCAAAGGGTCTGATTTAAGTAATGACATCGTAGAGGTTGTAACTCCTGAGCAACATCTTGCTACACTGAATGATGACGGTGAATTGACATTCTCTATGATTGTTGAAAAGGGTATAGGATATGTGGCTAGTGAGGATCTAAGAGAGCATATAGCAGAAGAGTATATTCCTGTTGATGCATTTTTTACTCCGGTTAAAAAAGCGGTCTACTCTATAGAGAATGTACTTGTCGAAGATGATCCGACTTTTGAGAAGATTGTATTTGACATAGAAACAGATGGTCAAATTTCGCCTGTTCAAGCCTTTAAAGAGGCGATAGAGGCGTTAAATGCCCAAATAGCGGTATTTGGTAAAGCAATCGATATAGATCTTACAAGCAGTGAAGATGATTTTGAAAACTCTACAGATATGCAAAAACTTCTTCAAGATGTGAGTGTAATGAACCTAAGTGCGAGAAGTTTTAACTGCTTAGATCGTGCGAATATCAAATATATCGCTGAACTTAGTATGATGAGTGAAGCTGAACTAAAAGGCTTAAAAAACCTTGGTAAAAAGTCATTTGAGGAGATTACCGGAAAGTTAGAGGCTATAGGTTTTCCTGTAGGACATAAGTTTGAAGAGGATTTTCAAAAAGCTTTAGTAAATAAAATTCAAGAACTAAAATCAAAACAAGAGGCGTAAAATGAGACATAAGCATGGATATAGAAAACTTGGTAGAACATCAAGTCATAGAAAAGCACTTCTAAAAAATCTCTCGATTGCTCTGATAAAGAGCGGTAGGATAGAGACGACTCTTCCAAAGGCGAAAGAGTTGAGAAGTTTCATCGAGAAACTTATCACGAAAGCGAAAGTGGGAGATTTTAACTCACACAGAGCAGTATTTTCCTATCTTCAAGATAAAGAGTCAACAAAAAAACTTGTTGAGGAGATAGCGCCAAAATATAGTGAAAGAAACGGCGGCTATACAAGAATCATCAAAACAAGAGTGAGAAGAGGTGATGCCGCTCCTATGGCAATCATTGAACTTGTTTAATCCAACTTTTGCATTAAAAAGTGTATCAGGTACGCTAATGCGCTCGGCATATGCAAATTTTGAGTTTAACATACAAGAGAGTGAATTCTCTTGTTTTTCTCCAAATTCAGTGCTCTGAAAAACTATTAATTTCACTCAAGCAAGTTATAATTTTTCGCTTCGCGAACGCAAAAAAATTTTATTAAAAAGGAGCAAACGCAAGTGCCCCTTCGTGGTTTAGTGCTCTTTTTTAGCCTGCGGCTAACATAAAATTTTTGCTAAAA
The DNA here is from genome assembly GCA_027084135.1 of Campylobacterales bacterium. GTDB lineage: Bacteria > Campylobacterota > Campylobacteria > Campylobacterales > QNZT01 > QNZU01. The sequence goes on from JALWLO010000045.1 coordinate 9,634, forward strand.
TTATAAAGCTTTCGTTTAATTTATAGTTTTTTAGAGGGTTCAATTAGTACTAATTTTATCTAATTAAAAACTTTATGTTATAATTTCGTTAAAATGAGAAGATAGTTTTATTTAACTTAAAACATAGAAGGAAATTATGATGATACCATTTAGTGACGAAGAGTTAAGACCTGTTGTTGAAGCTTCGCTTGAAAAGGTGAAGCCTATGTTGGCACTTGACGGTGGTGGCATGAAACTTCTAGATATCAAAAACGGAAAAGTTTTTGTTCAACTGCAAGGTGCGTGTATAGGGTGCAGCGCGAGCAATCAAACCGTTAAGTACGGTATAGAGAAGCAGTTAAGAACAGATATACATCCTGAGATAGAGGTGATTAATATCGCTCCGGGAATGGAGGATATGATAGATGAGATCGCGAAGCAAGGGCAATAGTGCAAGAATTAAAAGAGAGAGCGAAAGAGCTTTTTTTACAAGGAGATTATGCTCAAGCGCATATCAATTATATGTTAGTACTAGAGTATGACCCGGAGGATGCCGAGGCAAAGATCGGGGTACTGTTGTGTGAGCTTAGTACTAAAAATGAGTTAGAAGCTAGAGAACTGTTTGATATCTTTTTAGAGACACAACTTGAATCAACAAGTACTAACAAGAATTTTTTAGATGATTTGGAAGATATATTCGATTTTGAGATAGAGATAGATATCGAAGAGATTGAGTTTAGTGAAGAGATGTTTGAGTATGAAAACGGTATAGAGTATCGTGATTTTAAATATTTCGTAGATGATCGGGGAGATTTTATCAAGGCACTTGAGGATTTGATGTTTAGTACTAAGTTGATTATCAAGAGAAAAGAGGATTTTGTAGAGTTCATCTCCCTGCTTTTTGAACACGGCTATAAAAATAGTGCCTTAAATTACCTCGAAAATGCGATGATGCTCTACCCTTATGAGGATTTTTTTGTCAAAAGCATTAAAAAGCTAGAGAGTTAATCTTTGAAGATAAAAGTTACAAACAAACCCTATGAGTATATCACGGATAATAGTTCCGAGTTAGATGGCAAAAGTGCTTTTTTTGCAACAAAACAGAATGAAAAATTTCACCAAGATGCCAAAGAGAAGGGTGCCCTATTTATAACGCCTAATGAACTAAAAGAGCTGTTGAATATCAATGATATCGCTATCATCGGTATTACCGGCACTAACGGAAAAACGACAACAGCCGCCGCGATATACTCTTTTTTATTGGATTTGGGTGAGAGCGTAGCTTTGCAAGGTACGAGAGGCTTTTTTGTAGATGATGAGAGAGTAGGCGAAAAGAGTCTAACTACCCCTCCGCTTTTAGAGACATTGTATAATATCTATCGAGCAAAGGAGCGAGGATGTCGATACTTTGTGATGGAGGTGAGTTCTCATGCTATCGATCAAGGCAGGATCGAGGATATCGCATTTGCTTTGAAGATCTTTACAAATATCACCCAAGATCATTTGGATTATCATAAAACTTTTGAAGCGTATAAGAGGGTAAAGAGTAGCTTTTTTAGCGATGAGACACCAAAACTTATCAATAAAGATGCGCAAACGATCGACTTTAATATCAAAAATGCTTACACCTATGCACTTGAAAAACCGGCAACTTATAATATTTTAGCTTTTTCATTGAGAGATGGGATATCAGCCATGATGAGACATTTTGGGGATGAAGCCACTTTTCACTCTCCTCTCTTTGGACTCTTCAATATCTATAATCTTTTAGCCGCCATAGCCGCCGTTCAAATCCTCACAAAAAAGGGTATAGAAGAGATTTGCGAAGTGGTTGGTAACTTTGCCGGAGTGAGCGGTAGAATGGAGGTGGTTAGTACTAAACCGTTGGCGATTGTTGATTTTGCCCATACGCCTGACGGGATGGAGCAGGTACTCAACTCATTGAAGGATAGAGATATAGCCTTAGTCTTTGGAGCAGGCGGAGATAGAGATAGAGAGAAAAGGGTTATGATGGGAAGGGTGGCTGATAGATTTGCTAAAAAAATCTACTTGACAAGTGATAACCCAAGAGGCGAAGATCCAAATGTGATTATCGATGAGATATATAAAGGCATTGTCGATAAGAAGAAAGTGACAATTGAGCCCGATAGAAAAGAAGCGATAAAAAAGGCGGTTTTGGATCTAAATGAAGATGAACTGCTGTTAGTACTAGGAAAAGGTGATGAGGAGTATCAGATAATCGGTAACCAAAAGTTACCGTTTGATGACAGAGTTGAAGTTAAATCGGCTATTAAAGATAAATTTAATCTTTAATAGTTTAGAATAGTTTTGCAAATAAAGTTAATAAAGATTATAGGGGGATATAATGGGGATACCACAACCGGCGTTTTATATATTTAAGTGTGAGCAGAGTGCACCTCCGGGGATGCCAAAGCCAAGCTGTGTCAATGAAAATACAAGAGATCTGTTTCAACACCTAGGGATGAAGCTTATGGAGAAAGGATTGATCGCAACTGTTCAACCGGTCAGAACAGGATGTTTAAATAGATGTCAGCAAGGACCGGTCATGTTAGTAGAGCCAGGGCACTATATGTATGTCAATCTCACAAAAGAGAAGATTGATCGAATCATAGATGAGCATATTATAGGTGAAAAACCGGTTACAGAGTATCTGATACCTGAAGAGTTTTGGGATGCTCCGTTGGCACCGATTGAAGCAATGAAGATGGCAGGAAGGTAACATGACGATTAATATGCTCTATAGTAAACTTCATAGAGCTTCGATAACTGACGCAAATCTAAACTATGTAGGCTCCATAACGATCGATAGAGATCTTATGGATGCCGCAAATTTGAGAGTTGGTCAGAAAGTTGATATTGTCAATGTCAATAACGGTGAGAGATTTTCTACCTATGTGATAGAGGGTGAAAGAGGGAAGAAGGATATCTGCTTAAACGGCGCGGCGGCCAGAAAAGCGGAGATAGGTGATCGAGTGATTATTATCGCCTATGCCGCAATGACTCCCGAGGAGGCGGATAGCTTTAAACCTAAAGTTGTGCTTCTCAATGAAGAGAACGAGATAGTGGAGACAAAAGATTATGTTTGAAGGGATGGATCTCTCAAAAATGGGTGAAATGCTTCAAAAAGCCCAAGAGGAAGCAAAAAAAATTCAAGAAGAGAGTGCAAATAAACAGTTTACCGCAAAAAGCGGCGGGGGTATGGTAAAGGTAACAGCAAACGGACTTGGTGAAGTTACCGATATCGATATCGATGATTCATTGCTTGAAGATAAGGATTCACTGCAGATACTTTTAATATCTGCTATCAATGATGTACTCAAAATGGTAGAGGATGATAGAAAGCTATCTGCTTCAAAGATGTTTGGATCATTTGGTAAGTTTGGAAGTTAATTGGCGTGGAAAACGAAGAGCTTTTTAAAAGATTTGAAGCGTACTTAAGTGATAATCTTTTTAGCTACAGAAGTTTTCATCCCCACTTTGAGAGGGCATACAAAGAGATGTTTGAAGCGGGCGGGAAAAGGTTTCGCCCGCTACTGCTACTTAATGTGGTGGATAGTTATGAGCCGCTTCTTGTCGAGAGTGCACTTCCTGTAGCAATGGCTTTGGAGATGCTTCATACATACTCACTCATCCATGATGATTTACCTACATTTGATGATGCCGCACTCAGACGGGGTAAAGAGACTCTGCATGTTAAGTATGATGAAGTGACCGCAACACTTGTGGGAGATGCCTTAAATAGTGATAGCTTTTTGGTGATCGCTAATGCACCTCTTGCTGATGATGTAAAGATAGAGTTGATCAGATGCTTCGGAGAAAATTCCGGTGGCGGCGGTATGGTACTTGGACAGGCTATAGACTGTTTTTTTGAAAAGAAAAAGTTGGCACTAGATGAGCTGAAATTTCTCCATATTCATAAAACCGCCAAACTTATCGCCGCATCATTAAAGATGGGTGGAATCATTGTCAATCTACCAAAAGTTAAATTATTTAAATTATATGATATCGGATTGAAAATAGGGCTATTATTTCAAGTTCAAGATGATATTATTGACGCCACAAAAAGTGAGTCGGAGGTAGGAAAGCCTACAAGTAATGATACATTTAAAAACTCTTTTGTCAATCTTTTAGGTATAGATGAGGCGATAAAAAAGCGAGCTGAACTCAAAGATGAACTCTTAAATGAGATAAAAGAGTTGGATAGTAGATTGCAAGCTAGACTGACTCAAATAATTATGAAATATTTCAAGTAAGGTTAAAAATGCAAGATAGGCAAAAATATAGTGAGCTAGCCAATACTATTCGGTTTTTATCGGCAGATATGGTTCAAGAGGCAAATAGCGGGCATCCCGGTGCTCCGATGGGCTTGGCGGATATCGTTTCAGTACTAACAAAATATCTTAAGGTAAACCCCAACAATCCAAAATGGTTAAATCGAGATAGAGTTGTCTTCTCCGGTGGACACGCGAGTGCGCTTATCTACTCATTTTTTCACTTGATGGGGTATGATATAAGCTTAGAAGATCTCAAAAAGTTTAGGCAATTTGGCTCTAAAACACCGGGGCATCCGGAGTATGGTGAAGTTCCTGGAGTTGAAGTAACGACCGGTCCACTTGGTCAAGGTGTTGCAAATGCGGTCGGGTTTGCTATGGCAAGCGTATCCGCTTCAAGGCTTTTAAATAGTGAGCATGCGAAAATCATTGATCACAAAGTCTACTGCCTTTGCGGTGACGGCGATTTGCAAGAGGGGATAAGCTACGAGGCGTGCTCTATCGCAGGTCACTACAATCTTGATAATCTCATCATGATATATGATTCAAATCAAATCACCATAGAGGGAAGTACCGATCTCTCGATAAGTGAAAATATCAAGCAGAGGTTTGAGGCTCAAGGTTGGAAAGTTTATAAGATCGACGGTCATGACTATAAGGAGATCGATCAAGTTTTAGGTGAACTGCAGGAGAATCAATCAAAACCCGCTTTAATCATAGCGCATACAACTATAGCTAAAGGTGCCGCAACCAAAGAGGGGCTAGCTTCAACGCACGGTGCACCGCTTGGTGAAGAGGAGATAAGAGAGTCGAAAAAATTAGCCGGCTTTGATCCCAATCAGAGATTTTTTGTTCCGGAATCGATCAAAGTGTTTACAACGGAGATGAAACAAAAGGGTGATGAACTTGAGAGAGGGTGGAAAAAGCTTCTTTTAGATCTGCCTCTCAAAGAGCAAAATAGTGCGCTTGAGAGACTATTGAATCCAGATTTTTCAAAAATTGATTGGCCAAAATTTGAAGATGGGAAGAGTGTAGCTACACGAGAGAGTAACGGAGAGATCTTAAATGCGATTGCTAAAGCGATTCCAAACTTTATAGGCGGAAGTGCAGACTTAGCCCCCTCAAATAAGAGTGAATTAAAAGATATGGGATATTTTCCAAACGGTAGAAATATTCACTTTGGAATTAGAGAGCATGCCATGGCGGCGATCTGCAATGCATATGCTTTGTATGGTCTCTTTATCCCCTTTTCAGCTACATTTTTTGTATTTAGCGACTATATGAAGCCCTCCGTTAGGTTGGCGGCTCTGATGGGTATAAAACACTACTTTATCTGGACACATGATAGTATTGGTGTTGGAGAAGATGGTCCTACGCATCAACCTATCGAACAGCTATCTCAATTTAGAGCATTGCCAAACTTTTATATATTTAGACCTGCCGATGCGACAGAAAATGTAGCATGTTGGAAAGTGGCACTTGAGCTTGATAAGCCGTGTGGATTTGTACTTTCGAGACAAGGATTAAAAACACTCAAGCCTTCTGCGGATTTAGGAGATGCGACGCGTGGAGGATATATGATTAAAAAGAGAGAGAATGCAAGAGTGACCATAATCGCAACCGGTAGTGAAGTGATGCCTTCTCTACAAGCCGGATGCCATCTAGAAGAGGTCGGTATCCATGCAAATATCGTCAGTGTTCCATGTTTGGAACTTTTTTGCGAGCAGGATGAAGCATATCAAAAATCTGTCATAGATCCTAGTACACTGATCTTAGCTGTTGAGGCTTCTAGCGGCATTGAGTGGTATCGATTTGCTGATAAGGTTCTTTGTATGGATAGATTTGGTGCTAGTGCACCGGCAAATGACCTGTTTAAACACTTTGACTTTACAGTAAAGGGGATCAAAAAGGCTGTATTTGAGATGCTTGAGCTTCCTTATCAAGAGAGTGAAGTGAAAGGGTGTAAGTTATAATAGCGCATACAAAGTGGTCATTATAATCAAACTTTTTGGTTATAGTGATGCTTTGATTTCTACCAAAATGAGTAAAAAATCATAAAATTATTTTTAAATCTGTCGATAATTATTATATTGATATAATTATAGAAAAAATAAAAAAAGAGAGAATATGCAGGTCGTCAACTTTTTAACGAGTCACTTTTTACCTGAAAATACCGCAGGAACAAATCGTGTTTTATCGTATGTTAAAGAGTTGGAGAAGAGATATAAGGTAAATGTCATCGCCTTAACAGAGAGAGGAAAGCCTCAATCAATCGATAAGATAAAATATAGCGACAATATTGATGTTTACTATGTTAATCAAAAATATTATGATAGAGAGAAGTTTTTTTCTAGGGCTCTATGGGAGATACTCTTTACCCATAAGTTAGTGAAAAAGGCAAATGAGATTCCTTCTGATATAACGATAGCAACATCTCCCTATATGTTCATCATTCCAATTTTAGCGATGATTGGAAAAGGTAAAAAAATACTTGATATTAGAGACATCACATGGGAATATATAGATGATAACTCTTTTTTAAAAAAAGTTATTAAAAAATATATCTCCAAGCTCATGGCACGATCGATAAACAGTTATGATGTTGTCTGTGTAACAAATGATTTTGAGGATCAGTGGGTTAGAGCGCATACAAGAAATAGAGAGATAGTAAAAATCTCAAACGGTATTGAAGAGAGTAAGTTTGAGGAGTTATCTCAAATCCAAATCAATCAAAATATACCGTTTACAATTACTTATATTGGGAATATCGCTGTTGGTCAAAATGTTCAAACGCTTGTTGATGGGGCAAAAGATATTGAAGATGTGCAAGTCAATATTGTCGGAGACGGTACGAAATATAAATCACTCAAAGCGTATGTCAAGAGAAATAGAATCCATAATGTGAAATTTTTTGGAAAAGTGGATAGAAAAGAGATTATAAAATTTTATCAAAATACGACGATACTATATGCTCAGCTAGATGAGCATTTTAAAACGGCTATGCCATCAAAGCTTTATGAGTATGCTTCTACAGGTCTGCCTATCATATACGGCGGTATCGGGGAAGCTGTGAAGTTTGTCGATAAGTTGGAAAACTCTATCACTATCTTGCCAAATCGACCGGATCTTGTCAAAGAGGCGATATTGAAACTAAAAGATAGGGAGTTTGAGATCTCAACTAAAAATAGAGAATTGGTTAAAAATCACTTTATAAGAGAAAGAGAGAGTGCAAAAATCATCGAAGTGGTTGAAAATCTATTATCAAAGGAGCAGTAAGTGAATATTTTAGTAAATGGAGGAGCAGGCTATATAGGGAGCCATGTGGTTAAACAGCTTGGAGAGCAGGGCGATCATCATATCACAGTGGTAGATAATTTAGTTACAGGCTTCGAAGATGCGGTATTATACGGCGACTTGGTAAAGCTGGATTTGAGTGAATTTGATAAGGTCGATAAACTCTTTGAAGAGAAGAAGTTCGATGCCGTGATACACTTTGCAGCAAGTTTGATCGTGCCTGAAAGCGTGAGTGATCCGATCAAGTACTATATGAACAATACCGTTAATACCACCAATGTCATCAAATGCTGTATCAAACATGGTGTTAATAGATTTATCTTCTCTTCAACCGCGGCTACATATGGAGAGCCTGATAGCTCATTGATACCTATCAAAGAGGATGCTCCTACTGCTCCTATCAATCCGTACGGTAGTAGTAAACTCATGAGTGAAACGATACTGAAAGATACCGCTTTTGCTCATCCAGACTTTAAGTATATAGCGCTTAGATATTTTAATGTTGCCGGTGCGAGCATCGACGGTAAAATCGGTCAATCTACAAAGGGAGCAACACATCTTATCAAAGTTGCGGCTGAGACAGCTTGCGGAAAGAGAGATAAGATGTTTGTTTTCGGTGATGATTACGATACCCCAGATGGAACCTGTATAAGAGATTATATACATGTCGAAGATCTCGCTTCTGCGCACCTAAAAGCACTTGAATATCTAGAAGAGGGCAATGATAGCGATCTATTTAACTGCGGATATGGACACGGTTTTTCAGTACTAGAGGTATTGGAAACGATGAAAGAGGTTAGTGGGGTTGATTTTAAGGTAGAGATAAACGATAGAAGAGCCGGAGATCCGGCAATACTTGTTTCAGACAATAGCAAAATAAAAAAGAAGATGGGTTGGCAACCCAAATATGATGACCTCAAACTGATTTGCAAAACTGCGTTGGATTGGGAAAAGAAGATATGAATAAGGTAATGCTCGTTTTTGGGACTCGACCCGAAGCTATCAAGATGGCTCCGTTAGTGAAAAAGTTTGAGGCTAGTGAAGATTTTGAGACGATCGTCTGTGTCACGGCTCAACATAGAGAGATGTTGGATCAGGTGTTAAGTCTATTTGAGATTACTCCTGACTATGATTTAGATATCATGAAACCGGGACAGGATCTTTATGAAGTTACATCCAATATACTTTTAGGTTTAAAACCGATACTTCAAGAGAGTAAGCCCGATATCGTACTTGTACATGGAGATACCGCAACAACGATGGCTACATCTATCGCGGCGTTTTACAGTCGTATAGCAGTTGGTCATGTAGAGGCGGGATTAAGAACGAATAATATCTATTCGCCGTGGCCGGAAGAGGGCAATCGTCAAGTAACCGGAAGGCTTACAACTTACCACTTCGCTCCGACTGAGGAGAGCAGAGCTAATCTTTTGAAAGAAAATGTCGATGTAGAGAATGTAATCGTTACAGGCAATACGGTGATCGATGCGCTCTTATCTGTCGTTTCTAAGATAAGGGGTGATGGAGCATTAAAGAGCAATATCGAAAATCTGATAGCAAAAAAGGGCTATAAGATTGATAGCAATAGGCGAATGATCTTGGTCACCGGTCATAGAAGAGAGAACTTTGGAGAGGGATTTTTAAATATTTGCAAGGCGCTTAAGAGCTTGGCAAATGAGTATAAAGATGTAGATATTGTCTATCCGGTACATCTCAATCCAAATGTTCAAAAGCCGGTACGGGAGATTTTGGCTAATGTGGATAATATTTATCTGATTGAGCCGCTTGATTATGAGCCTTTTGTCTATCTGATGGATCGTTCATACTTTATCTTAACGGATAGCGGTGGTATCCAGGAGGAAGCTCCAAGCTTAGGTAAGCCTGTTTTGGTTATGAGAGATACTACCGAAAGACCTGAGGCGGTTAGAGCAGGTACAGTAAAGTTGGTAGGAACAGATCAAGATCTCATAATCAAAGAGTCTAAAAAGCTATTGGATAGTGATGAGGCATACACTCAAATGGCTAGATCACACAACCCTTATGGGGATGGTAAAGCTTGTGAACGAATAGTAGAGTATCTCAATGATAGGTTAAGGAAGTAGGATGGGTATTAAAAAGATTTGTGTAGTAGGTTTGGGTTATATCGGTTTGCCGACGGCATCACTCTTGGCAAATAGAGGATATAAGGTACATGGAGTTGATATTGTGGAAGAGACTGTCAATATCATCAATCAGGGAAGAATACATATCGTTGAGCCTGATCTTGATACATTTGTTCAGTCAGCGGTAAAGTCCGGTAATCTAGTCGCTAGTACGAAGCCGGATTTTGCGGATGTGTTTATCATAGCGGTTCCAACACCCTTTAAAGATAACCATGTACCGAATGTAGATTATATTATATCTGCGACAAAGAGTATCGCTCCCTATGTAAAAGAGGGAAATATCGTAATACTGGAGTCAACTTCACCGGTAGGTACGACCGACTTGATGGAGCAAACACTTAAAGATGAGGGTATCGACACGACGCATATACATTTTGCCCACTGTCCGGAGAGAGTACTTCCTGGTAAAATTATGCATGAGTTGGTAGCAAATGATAGAATCGTAGGAGGTACGACACCGACGGCTACAAAATTGACTGCAGATTTTTATAGAGATTTTGTAACCGGTGAGGTTCTTGAAACCGATGCCAGAACTGCGGAGATGGCAAAACTAACGGAAAATAGCTTTAGAGATGTAAATATCGCTTTTGCAAATGAGTTGTCGATCCTTGCCGATAAGTTCGGCATTGATGTTTGGGAGCTCATAGATCTTGCAAACAGGCATCCAAGAGTCAATATACTTCAACCCGGATGTGGTGTCGGAGGACACTGTATAGCGGTGGATCCGTGGTTTATCGTGGATGCTGCAAAGGGTGATGCAAAGCTAATAAAAACGGCAAGAGAGGTAAATGACTATAAATCACTCTGGGTGATCGAAAAGGTAAAAAACAGAGCGTTAGAGTTTGAGAAAACGCATGGTAGAAAAGCGCGCGTAGCTTGTATGGGACTTGCGTTTAAACCCGATATTGATGATCTGAGGGAATCACCGGCTCTATATATCACAAGGATGCTAAAAGCCTCCGGGATAGATGTGATAGCGGTTGAACCCAATATCAAAGAGCATAAAGAGTTTGAGATAGTCGATCCAAAAGAGGCGGTAGCTAAGGCGGATATCGTTGTCTTTTTGGTTGCGCACAAAGAGTTTTTGGATATCGATGTGGATGAAAGTAAAGAGGTGCTTAGCTTTTGTAAGTTAAAAGAGAGACGCAAAGTAAAGAGAAATTAAATTATTTTTATATAAATTTGTAAAAATTTAATATGCTTAATAGTATAATCTTTAATAGATTGTGTGCATATTTTTTACAATATTTTCATTTAAATAGACTAGATA
>JALWLO010000046.1 GCA_027084135.1 Campylobacterales bacterium
CTTGTCTTTTTTCCTCCTTGGTCTGCCATCGCAAAATCGAAGAAACTGGGTGTTGGCATTGTTCACTCTCCTTCTCTTTCTATGTTACTTTATTTTAACATTTATTGGTTGGTTTTTCAGAGGACTCTATTTTTGTTATAATTATCCCAAATTTTGCATTAAAAGGTGCATCAGGTGCGTTGATGCTCTGAGTGCAAGGGTGTTGAAGGAAAACGCAGGCGCATACGGAGTATGCGTCGAGGCTTTACTTCAATCGCCCATGCCGCCGATGATCAATGCAGATGATGTATCGGCTAATGCAAATTTTGGGATTATAAATAAAAATGCCAAAGAATAATCATGACAACCGCAAAACAGTCGGCAAAAAAGGTTATAGACTCACTTCCTGATGATTCATCTTATGATGAAATTTTAAGAGAGTTAGCTTTTGCAAAAATGATCGAGCAGGGGATAGATGACTCTAAGAACGGTAGAGTTATATCCAATGAAGAGATGAAACAGAAAATAGCTCAATGGAAAAGTAGAAAAAATAGTGAATGAGAGATATCCCATATGGAAATAAAATGGACTAATGAGGCGGTAAAATGGCTTCATTAAATTTTGAGCTTATGGCTCAAATCCTCCAAACATATCATCACCACCAAAGCCTCCGCCAAAATTTGGATCCATATATCCCGCTTGAACGCTTCTGTTTCTAAGGTTTTGGATATCCATCTTGGGATCAATGTTTTGCGGACAGACAAGCGTACACTCACCACAAAGGGTACAATCCCAAACACCCTTGCTTTGCACGGCGTCTATCGTCTCTTTAGCGGTGGTGTTTCTGCTATCGCTCACATATCTAAATGCCCTTGTCAAGGCAAACGGACCCAAAAACTCCCCATCCACCTCAAGTATGGGACAAGCCGAATAACAGCTATTGCAGAGGATACAGTCGCTCTGCCTCTCTATCATCTTCTCCTCTTGCGGTGATTGGGTAGCTTTAGTACTAAGGGTTAGAAAGGCACTTTTTGACCTCTTTATGGTCTCTTCTATGTGAGAGTTATCTACTACCAGATCTTTTATCACACTTGAAGATCTTTGGGGCTGGATGAGGTCGCCCTCTTTGACGGTGTGCTCACACGCCAACACCTCTTTGCCATTTACCCTAACTCCACAACTGCCACATACCCCACTTCTACATCCGCTGGAAAATGTAAGACTCGGATCTATCTCCTCCTTGATAAAGCTTAAAGCTTCTAAGAGCATAGTCACCTTTTTGGTGATACTATATGTCGCTTTGATAGGTTCATTTGGCACTCTTTTGGGGCAGTATCTCTCTACGGTTATCTTCACTTCTCCACCTCCTTAAGCTCTACCTCGATCCCCTCACCGACTACGGAAACTATCGTCTCTTTTGGGGTTTCATCCTCGCTCTCAAAGTCACTTCTAAAGTGTGCTCCTCTACTCTCTTTTCTATGTAGTGCCGAAAGTGCCAAAACTTCCGAAAGTAGCAGAGAGTTTTCAAACTTCAAAAACTCTATGAGGTTAGTGTTATAAATACTTGAGCGATCGACTATGCCCATTTCTGCGATATTGTCACGCATATTTCTAACGGTAGCGAGTGCATCTTGGAGTCTGTTTTCATCTCTGATGATACCTACGCTTTCGTACAGTGTCGTGCCAAGCTCTCGCTTTTGGGTGTAGAAGTTGATTTTTGGCTCTTTGTCAAAGATATTCGCTATCTTTTTTTCTGCCCTTTGAATATGCTCCCCACTTACATCCACATCGTTAGTACTAAGGCTATCTACCGCACTCTCACCGGCAACCCTGCCAAATGCCACTATCTCCAAAAGCGAATTTCCCCCAAGTCGATTTGCACCGTGCACCCCCGCATTTGCCGCTTCACCGACTGCGTACAGCGACTTGATAGAGCTTTGCATATCTTCATCGACCAAGATACCGCCCATCGTGTAGTGGGCTACGGGATTTATCGGCATCGGTGAGTGTACGGGGTCGATACCGGCATAAAGTATCGAGAGTTTTCGCTCTTGCGGTATGAACTCGTCGATAAACTCCTCTCCAAGATGCCTGATGTCCAGATAGACCTCTTCGCCCTTGCTCATCTGCTTCCATATCGCTCTGGCTACCTCATCTCTGGGTTTTAGCTCATCGACAAACCTCTCGCCTTTTGAATTGAGCAGATATCCGCCGGCACCTCTCGCACTCTCGCTGATGAGGCTATTTGAGCCTTTTAGAGCAGTCGGGTGAAATTGCACAAACTCCACTCCACCCACTTTCGCTCCAACCCTTAGAGCGGCTGCGATACCATCACCCGTAGAGCCGTTAGCATTGGTAGAGTAGCCGTGATATATTGCCCCAAATCCACCTGTGGCAAGGATCACTTTTTTACTTAGTATTAACTCTAGTTTACCGCTCTTTAGATCCCAAAAGATAGCACCTTTTGCTTGGTTCTCCTCTACGATAAGATCGACCAAATAGCTCTCATTTACAAACTCTACACCGCTATGCAGGGCTTGGTCGTAGAGGGTATGCAGTATCTTTAGCCCCGTGTAGTCTTGGGAGTAACAGGCTCTAGCAAACGATGCTCCGCCGAGTCGTCTTTGGGCGATAGTGCCCTCATCTTTGCGTGAAAATGGAACGCCGATGCTATTTAGCCACTCGATCGCTGATGGAGCTGAGTTTATGAGCTTTGTCACCATCTCTTTGGAAGCTAAACCGTGGGAGGCTTTGAGGGTATCGGCGATGTGCTGTTGTATAGAGTCGTTTGGGTCTATGGGAGCGTTGATACCTCCCTGAGCCATCGAAGTTTGACTCCTTGTCGGCAAACTCTCACCCACAACCGTCACTTTTGCCCCAAGCTCCTTAGCTCTAAGTGCCGCCGATAAACCCGCACCGCCCGAACCTATGATCAGAATATCCGTTTTTTTCACCTTCTCCTCCCAGTCATTGTGGGTCTTTTGAAAACAGTGACACTCTCAAACGGCTTCGCTGTGGTACCCAAACCGGAGGTTTTGACCACAACGCTGTAGATGTTGTTCGAGTATCACTTTTTTCAAAAGACTATGAGTTTTGCTCTATATACTCCTCATAATTCCCTCTAAAATCTACAAAACTACCGTCATCTTTGAGTTCGATGATCCTATTTGCAAAGGCGTCGATAAGCTCCCTGTCGTGGGTGACGCAGATCACATTGCCGCCGTAGTTGTAAAGTGCTTCACCAAGAGCAATGATGGACTCAAGGTCGAGATGGTTATTTGGCTCATCGAAGATGAGCATATTTGCGCTATCCATCATCATCTTTGAGATCATCAAACGATGCTTTTCGCCACCCGATAGACTATCTACGCTCTTCTCCTGCTCCTCGCCTGAAAAGAGCATCCTCCCAAGGCACTTTCGTATCTCGTCGATATGCCACTTCACATCATGCCCCTGCACCCAGTCATATAGCTTCATATCACCTTTGACGATGTCGGTGGTATTTTGCGGGAAGTAGGAGGTATGTATCGTCTGTCCCCACTTTACCGTACCGCTGTCAGGTTCTAAATTTTGTGTGATGATGTTTAAAAGGGTGGTTTTACCGACACCGTTTGTACCGATGAGGGCTATCTTATCACCCTTTTCGACCTTAAAGCTGATATCTTTTAGTACCGACTCATCACCGTAACTTTTCGAGATACCCTCCACCTCAAGCACCTCCTGCCCTATCTCACGGCACGGTTTAAAGAGGATACTAGGATCCCTTCTGCTTGAGGTTTTTATCTCCTCCAAGTCAAGTTTCTCAAGCTGTTTTTGCCTACTTGTCGCCTGTTTTGCTTTGGAAGCGTTGGCGGAAAATCGCCTGATAAACGCCTCTAGTTGCTCCTTCTCTTTGAGCTTTTTGCTTCGCTCCGCCTCTTTTTGCTTTTGGAGAAGGGTTGAGGCGATGTACCAGTCGTCGTAATTACCGGCAAACTCCCGTATCGTACCAAAATCAAGGTCTAAGATGTGGGTTACGACATTGTTTAGAAAGTGTCTGTCGTGCGATATGACGATCATCGTACCGTCATGCCTCTTTAGCTCATTTTCAAGCCATGCGATGGTGTTGATGTCAAGGTTATTTGTCGGCTCGTCAAGCAGTAGGACATCGGGCTTTGGAAAGAGCACCTGAGCTAAAAGTATCTTAAACTTATCGCCACCTGTGAGACTGCTCATCTTCTCCTCATGCATTGATGCAGGAAATCCAAGTGCTTCAAGTAGCTTCTCTATCCGCACATCGCTCTCATAGGTCGGATCCTCCTCGGCGCATATCATCTCAAGCTCGGCAAGGCGGTTATTTACCGCTTCATCCTCAAAATTTCCCTCCATATAGAGCTTCTCTTTCTCTTTTTGAGCATCATAGAGTCGTCTGTTTGCGTACAAAACGGCATCTTTGAGGGTAAAATCCTCAAATGCATACTGATTTTGCCCAAGCACCCCCATCCTAAGTCCGTTTTGAAGGATGACTTCCCCGCTTGTCGGCTCTATCTCGCCTGAGAGTATCTTTAGAAATGTACTCTTTCCGGCACCGTTTGCACCGATAAGTCCGTAACGTTTGCCTCTATCAAACTCCATAGTGATATTTTCAAAAAGTACCCGCTTTCCGTATCGTTGTGTGATTCCGACTGCTTTTAACATTCTAATCCTCTAAGAGTTTTTCGAGATTCTCTATCGGTCTGGCGATAACCGCTTTGTCACCTTTGATGATGATCGGTCGCTCTATGAGTTTTGGATGCTCCACCATCGCCTCGATGAGCTTCTCCTCATCATCCACATCCTTCAAACCAAGCTCTTTGTAGATCGCCTCCTTTGTTCTCATCAACTCTCGTGCCGATATTCCCAGCTTTTGCAGTATCTCTTTGATCTCCTCTTTTGTATGCGGTGTGTCAAGGTACTTTACCACCTCCATATCGACACCCTTCTCTTCAAGGAACTTGAGTGCGTTTCTTGACTTTGAACATCGTGGATTGTGCCAAATAGTGATATTTGCCATACTCTCCCCCTATTTTTGTTTTTGGAAGAGTTTAGCAAAATATACTTAGAAGAGTCCTATTTTTTCCTAAGTCCCCAAGCATCGATAACCGTCATATCTCCGGCTCTGTTGTAGGTGTGAAGACCGCCGATTTTTGGATCCCAAGTGGGTTTTTTGATCTCTATAACTCTCTCTTTGTACTCACTCTGATTTAGCGTAACTATCTCATTTAGTACTAAGGCATATCCGTATCTCACGGCTGAGTATTGTGATGGGCGGATCAGTTTGCCGTTCTCTTCGTAGATTTTGCCGGCAGGTCTGGAATACTTGACATCGGAGACTATCGGGTTTAAAGGGTGTGGTTTCCACTCACTGCTTCTAAAGTCATCTGAAGAGAAGAGGTAGAGTTCGTTATAGAGCAGGGTCTTTTGCGACTCGTCGATATTTACAAACATCCACCACTTGCCCTCTTTTTTGAGAAGTGTCGTATCGGCTGACTTTACTCCCTCCATCAAGTGCTTTTCAAGCTTCCACTCATAGGGAAAGTTAACGGCTTTGTAGAGGGAGATCTTACGACTTGCACCGCTTTCGGGTATCATCCACCACTCCCCATCCTCAAAGAAAACATTTGGGTAGGATAGGTGTGAACCGGTATCGATGATTTTGGTAACCTTCTCTATCTCACCGTTTTTATCCATATCAAGCACACTGATATGCCCGATATTTTCCTTATAGCTCATCTCCTCGACAAAGAGATAGTAGCCGCCGTTTTCTCTCTCCACCACAAACGGATCTGCCCATAAAATGCCTTGTGGAGAGATAATTTTCTGAAACTCTGAAAAGTCGTAGCGATTTTTGGGGTTAGTACTAAACATACAAAACCACTCTTCATCATAGCGTTTTTTGAGTATAAGTCTTTTAGTAAATTTGTAGATATATTTCGTACTAAGCATAAGCGTTTGGGTATTTGAGGGTAATTGACACTTTGGCTTTTGGGCGATACGCTTAGCAGTAGTTAGATACTTTTCACCCTCTTTATGAAGCGCCTTTAAAGCTCTTGCTAAAAAAGGCATCGCAAGCCACTTGAGATAGTGGATATTTTTCTTGGGTGAGATCTTTTGAGTAAGTGCATATGAGCGATATAGCACATCTCCGCTTCCAAGCCCGTTAGTGAGTCTCAGCAGGGAGACTTCGGTTTCATCTTCACTATTTATCGACTCCCAAAATGCACCGCCCTCGCAACTGTTATATCTCTCCAAACTACCAAAGTGATGTCTCCAAACACCGTACTTCGGAGTTGCCAATATCTGCTTTGGTAACGGCATATCCCCCGTATGGATCACGACTTCAGCGTTAGTACTAGCGATATCTTGAGCCGTTAACTTCTGTTTTTTGATCGTAGTTTCAAATAGTTTGGAGATCTCTCTCTTCTCCTCAGCATCATCCTTTTGTGCAAAAAGTCTGTTATCCAACGCTCTTAGTTTCTGATATAAAAAAGGCTTTACTTTTGAAGTGTACGGATAGTCTATAATGCCTATGATCTCTACAAATTCTAACGCTTTTACTCTCTTTAGCGCCTCAAATATCCACGCTTCTATAGTAGAGTTCTCAATAAGGATGGCGACTCTTATCATCCTCTAGCCGCCTCAAGTATCTTATCCCACTCTCTTTTGATTACGCCCCAATCATAGTTTTGTGCTTTTTCTCTTGCGTTTGTCGATAATTTTTGCACCAACTCAGGAGTATTTAATAACTCATCTATCTTTTGTGCCATCGCTTCATCATCATTTTTATCGACCAACAGTCCATCAATCCCGTCATCTATGAGGTACGGCAATCCACCTACATTTGTCGAAACGATAGGAAAGCCGAGAGCCATCGCTTCTACGATGCTTACAGGCAAGTTATCGAAGTTTGTCGTATTGATGAAGATATCATGATCTTTGGCAAGGGCTATCCACTCCTCTTTGCTAAGTCCGCCGGTAAATGTAACCCTATCGCTGACTCCTAAACGCTTTGCATACTCCTTTGTCTCCTCCAAACTTCCGTCTCGATCCGGTCCTACCATCGTAAGTTGTGCATGTGGATACTTTTTGAGTAGTCTCTGAAGTACTCTTATCGCCATTTTGGTATTGTAGATCTTGGCAAAACTTCTTACAAATAGAATCTTTGGCTCTATCTTGCTTCTCTCTTTAAAAGGGTAATCGTTTATATCGATGTTATTGGGTATATAGAGCGTTTTATAGCCCTCCTTTTCAAACTCCACTTTGAGATAGATTGACGGTGTTACATTTGCTTTTGAATTTGAAAAGATAAACTTCGATAGTCTAGGATACTTTTTGAGTCTTCTGTTTGGGAGATCCCCGCCGTGAAGTATCGCGATATAAGGTACACCGAAAAGTTTTCCAAATGTCGCCGTTAAAAGTGCATAGTAAAAGTTTAAAGAGCTATAGGTATCGACGATCAAAAGATTGGTTCTATCTCGATAGACCAACATATGTCTAGCCATATCTAAAAGTCTTAACGCTTTATTTTTCACCGATGAACATGCAACCAAATCGTAATGCTCTTTTAACTTTTTCCCTAAAGTATCAATAGTAGAAGGCGTCGGTGCATCCTTGTTTCCTATGTAGAGTATCATCTTCACCCCTTATAATCTTCCTCAATCTATTCCATATATCGGCTTCTTCGTAACAATAGTTTAATTTTTTTTTTAAATAAATCATTTTCCACCCATATATAAAAAACTGATATAATTTTGCAATCAATTTTTAGGATAGAAGATGAAAAAGAAGATAGACAAAATCTGCTCACAAATGTTTAGCGAAGAGGACTTCGACATCACCCGAGAGAGTATCGATGAGCTCGATAAAGAGGGTATCAATGTCATCGTTTGTCGCAAAAAAGAGTGCCAGATGAAACTTCTCTCATACGAGAAGATACCGCTATCCAAAATCGTACCGATACTTGGAGACTTCGGTTTTATAACGATCAGTGAGATCACCTATACATTGGAGTTCAGCGACAAAGAGGTATTTGTTACCAAGATACTCATCGATGCCAAGGGTGAAGGGCTGTTAGTCGCGCATGAAAACAATATCAAAGAGATCTTGATAAAGGCGCTCAAGGGGGAGATGGTTAGCTCACCGATTTTTGGACTGGTCTATTACGAGGACTTTAACTATAGAGAGCTGATGCTATTTCGTTCGCTCATCATCTATATCAACGAGCTTGTGGCAGAGCTGAGTATCAGACCGATAGAGCTCTGTCTCGTTCGCTACCATAGAGTCTCCAAAGCACTGTTAGACTTTTTTCACAAAAGCTTTGACCCCGCTCTAAAAAGCAGAGAGTTGGAGCTAACGATCATCCAACAAAAAGTTTTGGATGAGATGAAGTTGGTAGAGGGGATCAATGACGATAGAGTCGTAAAGCTCTTTTTTGAAGTACTAAACAGCATCATTAGAACAAACTACTTTTTAGACAAAGATACTATCTCCTACAAGCTGGATCTAAGCTCCCTCAAGAGTCACCTAAGGGGTATCCAGCCTTCGATAGAGATGAGTGTGTACGGGAGTGATTTTGCCGGTGTGCATCTAAGGAGATCAAAAGTTGCCAGAGGGGGTATAAGGTGGAGCAACAGAAGAGAGGGATTTAGAGATGAGATAAAATCTCTCATGGCAACCCAAGAGGCAAAAAATGCTGTCATCGTTCCTGCCGGTGCTAAGGGTGGATTTACCATCTTTAAAGAGAGCGTCAACAGGGAGGAGTTTGAAGCAGTATATGAGAGATATATCGACTCCCTTTTAGACCTTGTGGACAATCCTCCCTCATTACAACCGATGGTAGAGCAGATCGTAAAAAAAGATGGGGAGGATAGCTACTTTGTCGTTGCGGCAGATAGAGGAACGGCAAGTATGAGCGATACGGCAAATCGTATCGCCCAAAAGAGAGGTTTTTGGCTGGGAGATGCCTTTGCGAGCGGCTCAAGCAGCGGTTATCACCATAAAAGGCTGGGCGTTACGGCAAAGGGAGCTTTGGAGGCGACAAGGAGATTTTTCCTTGAGATGGGAAGAGACCTATATAGTGATGTAATCACTATCGTAGGTGTGGGCTCTATGAGCGGAGATGTTTTTGGAAACGGAATGCTCAAAAGCAAGAACTTCAAACTTTTAGGCGCCGTCAGCCATGATGAAGTCTTTATAGATCCTAACCCGGATCTTGAGGTAGCTTATGCGGAGAGAAAGCGGCTCTTTGGACTAAAAAGAGCAAAATGGTCTAGCTATGATCCGACTAAGATAAGTGAAGGCGGCGGAGTCTTTAAACGAAACGCAAAAGCGATCAAACTCTCCCCTCAAATCAAAGAGATGCTAGGAGTTGATAGAGAGTTTATGAGTGGCGAAGAGTTGGCGAACAATCTCCTAAAAACAGAAGTAGATATGCTCTATTTCGGAGGTATTGGAACCTATGTCAAAGCCTCATGGCAAAGCAACATCTCTCTCGGAGACAAAGAGAATGAGTTTGTAAGGGTAGATGCCGATAAAGTGAGGGCAAAAACTATCTGCGAAGGGGCAAATCTGGCTCTTACGATGGAGGCGAGGATAGAGTATGCGATAAACGGCGGACGAATCAATCTCGATAGCATCGACAATGCAGCCGGAGTCAATACAAGCGACCACGAGGTGAATTTCAAAATCCTGCTTCATAGCGTGATGCAAGATGGAGCGATCGATGAAAAGCAGAGAGTAGAGCTGATAAAATCCCAAAGTGATTTTGTGCTTCAAAGAGTACTTCAGACAAACCATAGACAATCGCTCTCGATATCTCTTGATGAGATAAGATCACAAAAAGATATGGATCGCTTTAAAAGGGCTATCACCGTTTTGGAGCAAAATTTAGAGGAGTTCAAGAGAAGCTACTTTTCCATACCCAAAGAGCACAACTTTAGTGAGATCGTTGATAGTTCAGGCTCTATCGTACGCCCGGTACTAGCCACTTTGACGCTCTATGCAAAGATATTTTTAGAGAGGTTTTTAGTCAAACGGGATGTTTTGGATAGGACATTTTTTGAACGCTATCTTTTGTGGTACTTTCCGGATGCGTATGTTGAGCGTTTTAGGGAGTATATCCTCTCTCACTCTCTGAAAAAACAGATTATCGCTATGGTTGTTGCAAACAAGATCATCGATCAAGCGGGAGTTACATTTATCAGTGACTTTAACGGTGATGAGGGTGAACACTTTATGGAGAAGATCCAAGGATATCTACAAGAGGAGCTCTTAAAAGGGATGGATAAAAAACGAGAGAAGATCTATGCAAAAGATGGAAGCGAAGATATTTACAGGCTTTATGGAAAACTTTTGGAGATCGAAGAGGAGTTGGTATAAATACATTTGCAACTTTAGTCGATATATAATAAAATTTAATTTTTGAAAGACCGGTAGGAGCAAACAATGAATAAGATGATCAGTGAGTTTATCAAAAAGGAGTCTTCTGCGGGTATTTTGTTAATCATTGTCACGATTTTGGCACTCATTTTACAAAATAGCCCTCTCTCTAATTTCTACAACAGCTTTTTACATACGCATGTCGAGATCAGATTCGGCGATCTTCAAATCGCCAAACCTCTACTGTTATGGGTAAATGACGGCTTGATGGCGATATTTTTCTTTTTAATTGGACTGGAAGTTAAGAGAGAAGTACTTGAAGGACACCTCTCCTCTTTAGGACAAATAGCCCTACCGGGCATCGCCGCCCTTGGAGGTATGATTGTGCCGGCACTGGTCTTTATCCTCTTCAATCGTGGAGAGCCGTTTGCCATGAACGGATGGGCTATCCCTACCGCAACCGATATCGCTTTTGCATTGGGTATCCTATCGCTACTTGGAAATCGCGTCCCTGTCTCACTAAAAATCTTCTTAATGGCATTAGCGATTATCGATGATCTCGGTGCGATTATTATCATCGCACTTTTTTATACAAGTGATCTCTCTACGGTATCTATAGCGATCGCATCTATGGCACTTGCGATACTTTTTGTGATGAATCGTATGAAGGTTATCAAAAAATCGGCATATATACTAGTCGGTATCATATTGTGGGTTAGCGTATTGAAGTCAGGAGTTCATGCTACGCTTGCGGGTGTGGCGCTTGCATTTATGATCCCTCTTCATTCAAAAGATAGAGAGGGCAAGGCGTTTTCTATGGCAAAAGAGATGGAGCATGATCTGCACTACTGGGTAGCTTTTTTGATACTTCCCCTTTTTGCCTTTGTCAATGCGGGGGTAAATCTCAAAGGCTTTCAAATAGAAGAGCTGTTTAAACCCGTTCCTATGGGTATCATGTTGGGACTCTTTATCGGTAAACAGATAGGGGTTTTTGGATTTAGCGCACTTGCTATACGAATGAAAATAGCCAAGCTACCCGAAGGAAGCAGTTGGCTACAGCTTTACGGTCTATCTGTTTTAACCGGTATAGGATTTACCATGAGTCTTTTTGTAGATTCACTTGCTTATAACGATACCGAGATTTACCATTATGCTGACAAACTTGCCATCTTGCTCGGCTCTTTTTTATCGGGCATCGTCGGCTATATTATCTTAAAAGTTGCAAAACCGTCATTAAAATAATTTCAACTTTGTCGATTTAGTACTAACTTAGTACTAAAGGAGATAGGGGTGAGGATAGACAAGCTAAAAGAGATCATTTTAAATCAACAGGAGCTAGAGGGCATGGTCGAGTATTTTTTGCTTCATAGAGAGTTGAGTGATAAAAGGGAATTTTTAGCCTCTCTCAAAGCGCTCGCCACACTTCTTAAAAACGACAAAGCGATATCAAGCTACTTCGACGCTATCTCTAAAAAACTCTCCAAAAAATCTATATGGATGGATTATGACGCTATCTATGAGATATTTTTGCATATCGAGCGCTTTTTATACGGTGTTAAAATGATAGATGCGTATAACTACAAACAGCTCTATCCATACCTAAAAAAGGAGCTCAAGATGTCCCTAGTAGCCACTGACTTATAAACGCTTTAGCTTTTTTAGGCTTTTTTGAAACGCTTTTCTGAGTTTCATACTTCTCTTTTGCATTTTACTTTTTAACTGTTTGTATGTTTTGGGTGAGAGCTTTCTCTCTTTTTTTAACTTTTTGAGCCTATTTAACTCCACATAGATATCTTGGTGCTCTCCCAAAATAGTTTGGATCTTTTTTGCTTCTTTTAGAAAGCTTTTAATCTCTCTTTTTAGTAGCTTTTTATAGAGTTTTTCGGCATCTACTTTCGCTTCAGCAGTAAATATCTCTTCGGTTTTAATATCTCTCTCTAAAGCGTCCAAATATGCATTAAAAACTCGGCTCTTTAAAAAGTACCTCAAATAGTCATAATAAGCCGCTTTCTTAGTACTAAGTTCATCTTTGAGAGCAACGATTTGCTCTCTTTTGCCTTTTGACAATGACCCATGATAGCTTTGTAGATTTACCAAAAAAACATCGTTATCTCTGATCTCATTGGTAGTACTAAAGATCAACGCTATACAATCTCTTTGAAGTTTTACAAATCTCTCATCAAAGGCAAACGCTAAACTCTTGAATATGGACTTTAGTCTCCTAAATGCCACCCGTATATCGTGTAAGTCTTCATCGCTATTTTTCTCAGCTATTATGGCACGGCTATGCTCTTGAATTGTTTGTAGAAGTTGGCTCATCTCATTTTGAAGAAGTTGATCCAGTCTCATAGCTAACCTTTTGTAGTGTAATTATCCCAAATTTTGCATTAAAAGGTATATCAGATGTGTTGATGCTCGGCGTGTAGGGGTGTTGAAGGAAAACGCAGGCATAGCCGGAGGGGAGAAGCGTAAAGAAAAAGCAAACTGCTTTGCTTTTTTAGCTTCGCACGGCGATGCTTTATGCATACTTGCATAGCATACGCCTAAGAGGCTTTACTTCAATCGCCCATACCACCGATGATCAATGCAGATGATGCGCCGACTAATGCAAATTTTGGGATTAAACCACTATCTAAGTTAGTTCTCTTCCTTTTTTATAAAAGAGCCAAGTTTGAAATACACTTCGCACAAAGAAAAATAGCATAAACCCGCCCCAAAGAGCCATCGTGTAGTTTATGTCTTTAAAGAGGTAGAAGATAGCAGCAAAGATGATAGAGGCGATGAGCACCACATTTCTCATCGATTTGGAAGCGGTCATACCGATATAGACTCCATCCCATATAAACGCTCCAAAACTTATGATAGGCAGTACTACCAAGTATGATACATAAGGCAAAGTATCCTCTATCAACTGCTTTTTATTGGTATAGAGTTTGATGATCTGCTCCGCCCCAAAGAGATAGAGCAAACTATACCCCAATGCCACTGTGCCGCCCCATATCAAACTATATCTCACCGCTTTATCAAAATTTTCCCAATCTCTCGCACCGTAGTATCGCCCCACAAGACTCTCGGCGGCATTTGCAAAGCCGTCCACCCCAAACGACATCCATATCAAAAACTGAAGCAAAAGTATCATAACTGAAAGCGTCTCATCTCCCACTTTTGCCGCTTGTGAGTAAAAAAATGCAAGCGATGCGGTAAGCAGAAGTGTTCGGATAAAGATATCGCTATTGATCATCAAAAAGCGCTTTATGGCATCAGCTTGTATCACCTTACTAAAATGGAAGCTTCTAAAATATCCCCTATACTTTAGCAGTAGCAGTAAAGCAAATACGACTCCTATCACTCTAGCTACAAGCGTCCCGTACGCAACACCCTCTATGCCCATACCTTGATAAACGACAAGATAGTAGCTGAGCAGCATATTGATAAGGTTTACTACGAAAGTTACCGCAAGCGGATAGAGGGCATTTTGCACACCGAAAAACCATCCGAGCACCGAACTCTCGACAAAAAATGCAAAAACCGCCAATATGCGGATATCAAAATAGCTCTTGACCAACGGGGCATTTGTACTATCTACATTCATCAGATATAAAGCGGCTCCTAAAATGGGGTCCCTAAGCATGTAGATCAAAGAGGCGATCAGCAAGGCTAAAAAGAGAGATCGATAGAGAGTATAGCTCAAAAGCTCTTTATCATTTTTACCGTACGCTTGTGCCGCTATGCCGGTAGTACCGGTTCTTAAAAAGATAAAACTGCCGTATAAAAAGACAAATATCATAGAAGCGATACCCAGAGCCGCTAAGTGAGTAGGAGAGAGGTGACCCATCAGTGCCGTATCGACCGCACTTAGTAGGGGCACAGATATGTTTGAGACGATATTTGGGACGGCAAGTCTTAGGATTTCTTTATTCAAAGTAGTACTAGCCCTCTACATTGGGCTACGGTGAGGGTTTATTTACCCTCTTGAAGTTTTGTAAGCTCTAGCTCTTTTTTGGCAAGTTTTGCTCTCTTTTCTGAGATCTCCGCTCTCATCTCAGCGATCTCGGCTCTTAGCTTAGCGATCTCTACATCTTTTTCAGTGATACCGCTCTCTTGTGTACTTGCCTCTTTTTTCTCAGCTTTCTCTTCTGCTTTTTCCTCTTTTTTAGCCTCTTTTTCTTCACCCTCTTTTCTGAAGTGGAACTCTTCGTCAGCGCTGCTGCTCTCTTCTGACTTAGTCTCCTCTTTGTGTTCGTTGTCTGTTTCAGTTTTTACGACTTTTTCCACACTCTCTTTTGCTTGAGTCGTCGCTTCTTCTACCGCTTTTTCACCACTTTTTGTCACCGCTTCCTTTACTTCATGTACCGCTTTTTCAGTACCCTCTTTCACTTTTTCACCGACAGCTTTGGAAACTTCTGTAGTATGCTCAACAGCCTCTTTTGTACTCTCCTCTTTGTCACCACAACCGATAAATAGCAGTGAAGCCGCAGCAATAGAAATCAAACCGTATCTCAACATAACACTCTCCTTGAAATTAAAAGATGAAGATATTGTATCAATTTATTCTTAGTGGTGCCTTGGAGATCGTACTTAGATCTTAGTACTAAAGACCTCCTCTACTTCACCCTTAAAATAGATCTCCCCCTCTTTGATACTTAAGACAAGCTCCTCTTTACTAGTCGGATAGACGCTAGTACTAGCGGGGACATCGCCGTCACTATTTGCTTTGTAAAATACCGCCGCCATACCCGTTCCGCAAGCCAGTGTCTCATCTTCTACACCCCGCTCATAGGTTCGCACATAGATATCTTTGGTTTGAGGATCTATCTTTGCGAAGTTGACATTTGCATTATAACTCTCTCGCATCCTCCTAGCCAACTCTTTATCAAACGCTTTGATATCTTCGACAAATGTTACAAGGTGCGGTACACCTGTATCTATCAAAGCCCACTTTTTCCCTTCAGCCACTATGAGCGGGTCGATGACTTTTGGTTTGGTAAGATTCACTTCCGCTATATCTCCCTCAACCTTAGCCTCTATCACTCCGGCAATCGTTAAAAACTTGATCTCATTTGACTCTACCAAACCGTTATGAAAAGCATAATGCGCAGCTGCTCGCGAACCGTTCCCGCACATCTCGGCTTCACTTCCATCATTGTTATAAAACTGCCACTCAAAGTCATATTCATTGTGCGGTAAAAGTACGATCAATCCATCCGCACCTATCCCTTTTTGACGATGGCAAAGCCTCCTAGCCAAAGCACTTCTATCCTCTTTGATAAAGGTGTGAAATATCACAAAATCATTGCCGCTTGCATTATATTTTGATACCAACATATTTACCCCTTATATACTCCAAAAATCTCTCTACTTCTCTTTGGAGATGTCTTAGATCTTTTGTATTGTCTATCACAAATGAAGCCAAATCCCGCTTTTCATCAATCGGTAGTTGCGCATTTATACGGCTATCTGCCTCATCTTCACTATATCCTTCTCGCTCTATCAGTCTCATCTTCTGCATCGCCGGTGTCGCATAAACCACCAGCACTTCATCTATCTCATAACCCTTTGTCTCGAAAAATAGCGGAATATCTACGATATAGGGTAAACCCTTCTCTTCAAAGAGTTTCGCCTGAGCTTTTATCTCTTCTCTGATTTGAGGATGAAGCAGCGCTTCAAGTCTTTTTTTGGCATCTTTATCACTAAAGATCAACTTTCCGAGTGCTTTTCTATCAACACTTCCATCTTCTACAAAGCTTTCACCAAAAAGCTCTGCGATTTTGTTTGCATTTTGATCAAGCACCTTATGGGCGATCTTATCTGCATCGATGATGCTAAACCCGTGTAGTTTCAGGAGATTGGCAACGGTACTTTTACCCGTTGCTATCCCTCCTGTTAGTACTATGGCATTTGAAAAGGGCATTATTTCTTTGCAAAACCTCTTAGCTCTTTGTCGATATTTGTCGGCAGTGCAAAAGAGGCTACATGGATGTCGCTATTGTAGTACTTTAGCCCATCTATAAGATCGGCTCGCTGAAGGATGATATCTGCCGTTGGATGATACTTTTTTGAAGCGATAATAAAGTTCCAAACACCATGATAGCAAAGCATCTCATATCTATACGGCATCGCGATCCAAAACTTCTCTCCCATATTTTTGAGTATCTCTTTGTGGCGCGGCATATCCATATAGTAGCTACTACCTTGACTTGCCAAAATTCCATCCTCTTTGAGTAGCTCATAAAATCTCCCATACGCCTCTTTGGTATAGAAAGCCTCATTATCACTATCTACGATGATGACATCATAACTGGTCGGTTTAGCCTTTTCGATAAATTTTGCGGCATCTTCTATGGTGAGATTGAGCCTATCACTTGGCTCATACTCTCTAAAAAACTTCTTACTAACCTCTATCACTTCCTCATCGATCTCTACCATATCGATCTGTAGACCTTTATGTCTCAATAGCTCATGCGCCACTCCGCCGTTTCCACCGCCAATAAGTAGCACCTTTTTAGGATCTCTGTGGGTACATATTGGAACATGCGCCAACATCTCATGGTAGATAAAACCGTCAGCCTCACTCATCACCGCTTTTCCGTCAAGAGCCAAGATCTTCCCCAAAACCTTGCTCTCATAAACCTCTATCTTCTGCTTGTTTCCACTACTCTCATAGAGCTTCTCATCACATAGTATCGCCAATTTTGAGAAGCTATCGCTTTGAACGAAATTCATAAGTTTCCCCTATATTTTGTTGATAACGAAAATTATTGTAGCATAAGAAATATAAGGTTTGAAGTGGAAGTTGCCTGATTTATCTATCAGTAGATTTATTGAGTAAATTCAACCCAAATTTTGATTTGACGGCAGTACTACTCCTTAAGGAGTAGCCTATCGCGCCTAAAGAGCCTCTTCATCCTCTTCGCCTGTTCTGATTCTCACAACATGGCTGATTTCGCTGACAAAGATTTTACCGTCACCTATCTTACCTGTATGGGCTGTTGTTTTGATGATATCAATCGCTTTATTTGCATACTCATCATTACTCACAACGATCTCAAGTTTTACCTTAGGTATAAACTCTACCACATACTCTGCTCCACGGTAGAGCTCAGTATGCCCTTGTTGTCGTCCATAACCCTCCACCTCTGAGACGGTCATACCCTCTATGCCCGCCTCAACTAGTGCATCTTTCACATCCTCTAATTTAAAAGGTTTTATTATCGCTTCTATCTTCTTCATATCAATCCTTTATTATAGATTTAAAACTTTTTCACCGTGGATTGTCTCATCCAATCCTCTCTCTTCCTCTTCTTCGCTTACTCTACCGCCACCTGTTAATAGACTGGAGATGAAGTAAACAACAACCGTACCGATGCCGCTATAAACGATAGTGAGTCCAACTGCTTTAAGCTGAGCTACAAGTTGAGTTCCGAGGTTAAAGTCATCCGCTTTTAGGTACGGAGCTATGAAAATTGCGGTTGCGATAGAACCCCAGATACCTACAAGTCCATGCACCCAGAATGCGTCCAAACTATCATCGACCTTAAACATCTTCTTAAATACGCTCACACCGAGGAATCCAACGATACCACCGACAAATCCGATGATAATCGCACCGATCATATCGGCACTACCGCTTGCAGGAGTGATCGCAACCAGACCCGCAACGGCACCCGAAGCACCACCTACAAGTGTCGGCTTTTTATAGACGATATACTCCATCATCAACCATCCAAGCACACCTAAAGATGCAGCTACATTTGTGACTAAAAAGGCATTTGCAGCTATACCATCAGCGGCAACTTCGCTACCGGCGTTAAATCCAAACCAACCAAACCATAGAAGTGCGGCACCAAGTACGGCAAGAAGCGGAGAGAAAGGCTTAAGAGCAGTTTTACCGTACCCCTTTCTTTTGCCAAGGATCATCGCTGTTACAAAACCCGCAACACCGGCATTGATATGTACAACCGTACCACCTGCAAAATCCATCTCACCAAAGTTTAGGGTTTCACCTCCACCCCAAGCCCAGTGTGTTATCGGAGCATAGACAACCAGTACCCAAAGTGCCGTAAATACCGTAAATGTAGAGAATTTCACTCTCTCTATCATCGAACCGCTTGCGATCGCTACTGTGATAGCGGCAAATGTTCCCTGAAACGCAACAAAGAGTAACTCAGGGATAGAGCCGTTAATTGTCTTATCATCGATACCCGATAGCAAAAACTTCGTCGTTCCTATAAAATCTCCCTCACCAAAAGCAAGACCGTAACCAAAAAGTACCCATACAAGTGTACCCATAGCATATGCCATCAAACTCATACCTATAGTATTTAGGACATTTTTACTTCTTGTAAGTCCTCCGTAAAATAGTGCAAGACCCGCAGGAGTCATCAGCATCACAAATGCTGTCGCTACAAGCATCCATGCAGTATCTCCACTATTTAACTTATCTTCCGCCATCAAGCTCATCGGCAAACTTAGTAGTGCCAAAAGCATCAAAACTCTCTTCTTCATTTTACCCCCTTGAAAAATTTTAACTCAAAACTTGAGTTCTATCAGGATTATTTTACTATAAAAAAATATCATAACTGAGGAGCAATATTGATTAAAAATTAGGCAATTAAGAATTTTATTTGATTAGATAGTATAACGAACAAGCCATACGACTTGTTCGAAGGAGTTAATGATTGTTGTGCCCTCCTCTCGAAGAGCACGGAGTCAACAACCCTTAGAACTTATATGTTGCATAAACCTGGATATCATTAACAGCATCACTTCCATCATCTATATCCGTATTGACATATGCAGCTGTAAAATTTAAATTATCAAAATCTTTACCGATAGTTACGGCTATCTCAGACATATCTGGATCTACTTTGTGATCTGCATTAGTATAGAAAAGGCCAAAGTCAGCTATACCATCTAAACTGTATGTAGCTGATACATTAAAAGAGTCTGTATCTGACTCTGCAACATGGTCAAAATTCCACCACGCTTCAGTATATAATTTAGACTGGTCATTTCCAAGATTTTTAAAGCCTAAAGCTTTAGAAGTACCTGTCATTTCATCGACACTAGAGTAAGCAGCTGACAACCCTAAACCTTCATAGTTATAACCAACTTTAACCGCAAAAGCGTTTCCGTCTGAGTCATCGTCAGCATCTAACATCGCATATTGACCACCTAAAGTAAATCCCATGTATTCAGTGTCAGCTTGAAGCCATGCAACTTTTGCTGTAGATGGAGCAATATAGTACCACGCTTGTGCAGTAACCATAGGGATAACTTTTGTAACTGCACCGACTGCATATGCACCCTCATCTGTTAAAAATCGATCATAACTATTGTTGCTAAAACCGTCAGTAGCATTTACAGTAAAAAGCGTCCCACTTCCGGCATTGTTGGATCTTCCAACCCAAGCAGCTACTAAAGTTGTATCTACGATATCTTGGTTGAGAGCTACTGCCGCATCAAATGTATTTTGTGCAATATTCCATTTCTCAGTAAATACCATAGGAGTATCAAGAGCTTGACGACCTAGTACTAAAGTAGTATTTGAAATACCATTTAACGGATGAAATGCAAGGTTTAATGTATCAATCCATATTGCATCCTCTAATGTGTGATTAACCCATGTTTTGCCAACTAAAGTATTTTCAAGCCCCATTGTAGAAACACCTGTAATACCAAAGTTTAAAGTTGTGCAAGTTTGACAACTACCTACTGAAGCGCTACCACCTAGGTGTGCACCAACATTTCCATATGAGTTTGTACCATTATTAAATAAATCTGCATCATTCGCATCATTTGTTCCATAAAAAAGCTTCGCCTCTCCACCTATATTTTTTAAATGTATATCAGCTGTTGCCGCAGTTGATAACATTGCCAAAGCCGCTATGCTTAATGTAATCTTTTTCATTCTTTTCTCCTCTTAAATTTTGTTACGTTGAAATTATAAAGAAAAAAACATAACTTTGCTTTATCTTTTTGTATACTTTTAAAGTCTATTTTAAGTTATTTGTATATAATCTAGCCATTAGTTGATTAATTAATATTCATTTTAGTAAATAGATGGTAAATGGAAGTAGTTCCACTCTTTTTAATGTATAAAAATCTATAAAAATTAGCTCCAAATCAACAAAATCAACATCTTTTACATGAAAAGTTCACTTTTTCAAAAAAACAAATATTTAAATAAGACA
>JALWLO010000047.1 GCA_027084135.1 Campylobacterales bacterium
CTCTTATTATTGATTCATATCAATGATTTTAATATGAGTTAGTACTAAGATACCTTTTTAAAAATTTTTAGGAGTAGCAATGTTAGATGTAAATACTATACAAAGACCGGATGATGCGAAAGAGTTTCATCCTGAAGGGGCGACTGTGCCGTTTTATGAGTATAAGCTAGGGGAAGGGAGGATCATCGAGTTTGATAGCTCTATGACAGGACCGCCAGAGCCGATGGTAAACGCTATGACGGCACTAAAGTTTGTCGATAAAGATACTTCGGTAGTGATGATAAACCACAAGCTTCCGGGAGGTCTTTTGAACAAGATAGGCGATAACTACAATATCCAAGAGACTCAGCTTCCAAACGGCTTGTATAAACTGCTCTTTACCTATAAAGAGGGAGCAAGCGAGAAGGCGGATCTAAGCGACAACAGTTGTCACGGATAAGCGATGGGTAAGCAGTTAGCTACGGAGATGGCGCCGCCCTTTAATCTGGTGGCGCACTTTATGATAGCGGGGTCGATATTTTACCTATTGACCTCATTTGTACTGCCCTTTTATAGCTCTGAGTTGGAGAGCGGTTTGGTTTCAACCACCCTTGCCTCACTCTCACACCTCTATCTACTCGGCTTTGTGATGATGTTTATCTTTGGAGCAATGTATCAGCTCGTGCCGGTGATCCTTGAGATACCACTATTTTCCAAAGACTTCGCTTATGTGCAGTTTTATATCTATGTAACGGGACTATCGATGATGGCGTACGCTTTCGGTGATACGACGCACTTTTACCTGCTTCCGTACGGTTCACTGCTGGTCTATCTATCGATGCTTATCTTTAGCATAAATATCTTTCTTACTTACCAAAACATAGAGGAGTGGAGCATACCGGCAAAGTTTATATTTGTCTCAAATATCTTTTTGTTTATCGCCGTAACTATCGGCTTTATCTTGGCTTTGAACTTAGTGTACGGATTTTTGGAGATGGATATCTCAAGGCTGGTAAGCGCCCATGTCGGAGGCGTGCTGGTAGGGTATGTGATGATGACGGTTATCGGTGTGGCGATGGTGCTGATACCGATGTTTTCGCTTTCACACGGATTTAAACAGAGAGCCGTAGAGATAAGCTTCAACTTCATCACTCTCGGTGTAGCGCTCTTGATGATAGGTTCGCTTTTGGGAGTCGGTTTTATCACGGCTATCGGAGATATACTCATAGTGGTAGCACTTCTCTTTGCCGCATATCAGATGTATATCATCTTTAGTACTAGAGTGAGGAAGCAGTGGGACTATTGGGCAAAAAATATGCTAAGCTCATTTGGTTTTTTTATCGCCTCTCTTGGGAGTTGGCTTATCGCTTTTTTGTTTGATAGCGATAGATTTGCCATGCTTGGCGGTTATCTCTTTTTGTTCGGTTTTTTGGCATTTATCATCATAGGACATATCTATAAGATACTTCCTTTTTTGGTATGGTATCAGCGCTACTCACCACTTGTGGGTAAACAGAAGGTGCCGATGCTGCATGATATGGTGGTCGAGAGTGTAGCTGATCGGCAGTTTTGGGTGACACTCGGTGGAACTTTGGTTTCAGCGCTTGGAGTACTAAGCGGAGTGGAGTTTTTCTTCATAGCGGGTACTTTAGCGATGGCAGCAAGTGCCTTTTTGGTACTCTATAACATTTACTATACTCTAACTTACGGTAAGGGGGTTTGATGGCGACAAAAGATGAGGTTTATGAGGCGATAGGTACGGTGATAGACCCTGAGGTGGGCTTTGACCTTGTTTCACTCGGTCTTATCTATGATGTGGATGTCAAAGGGGATCATGTCGATGTCAAGATGACACTCTCTACGCGCGGATGTCCACTTCATGAGATGATGGTACAGTGGGTAAAGGATGCCGTACTAAAACTATCGGATGTCAACTCGGTCGATGTCGAGATAGTTTGGGAACCGGCATGGAATATCTCCATGGCAAGCGATGAGGTTAAAGCAAAGCTTGGGGGTGGAATGTAGAGCCTCCTTTAGTTTTCCTTAAAATTGCTATGCTACAATGAACACAAAGGAGTGAGATGCAAGTAACATTAGATATACCTGATTTTACGATGTTTGCATTAAATAGCGATGAACAGGAGTTAAAGGAAACGATAAAGCTAAATAGCGCCTTAATGCTTTACAAAAACGGTAAGTTATCTATAGAACAAGCGAGTAGCTTTGCGGGACTTAGTATCTATGATTTTATGGCTGAATGTAGCAAAAATAAAATTCCGGTTATAAGCTATGACGAGAGTGAATTGGAAAGCGAAATAGATCTGATGAAAGAGTTATGATTTTAGTTGCAGATAGTTCCGCTTTGATAGCACTTGCTGTAATAGATAAGCTTGAACTGTTGGATGATATATTTAAAGAGGTGTATATTCCGAGAGCTGTTTTCAATGAAATTTGCAATAAAAACAAGAGTCAATCAGAAAAATTAACCGCTTATTGTAACGACAAAGTATTGGATATCAACTCAAATATAAATCTAAATATCACACTTGGATTGGGCGAGAGTGAAGCTATAATGCTCTATAAAGAGAAAAATGCAGACTATCTACTATGTGACGACAAAAAAGCTAAAAAATTTGCAAAAAGTTTTGGCGTTAATGCCATCGGTAGTTTAGGCATTTTACTAAAGGCAAAAGAAAAAGGTCTTATAACCGAACTCAAACCGCTAATAGAAACTCTAAAATCATCTCAAATTTATATTGACGAAAAAACATGTGAGTTTGTCTTAAGAATGGCGGGAGAAGCAAAATAAGGTTAATCAAGTGAAGAGGTTTCTCAAACACATCTACGGAAGTGGAATACTCTTTTTCTACTACGCAAAGTGGCCTATCTTCTTAGGGCTTCCCGCCCTCTACTACGGTGCCGACTATCAAAACAATCCCATCATGAACGCTGTTTGGATATTTTGTTTAGTACTAATCATCAAGGATTTGATAACCTTCGTATGAAATAGGTAATATTTGCTATAATCCCACAAAAAATAAAGGCAAAAGTTGGAAGCGACAAAAGAGATGATATCACTGGCGATATTTTTACATGTTTCGTTTATTGTGGGGATGATCATCATGATAGCGTGGCAGCTTTTGGCGCTCTCAAAAGGCAAGTTTAGGGATATCGCCCTGTGGTATGAGAGACGAACTTTGTACAATCGTGCCTTTATCGCTAGTGTGGCTTTCACCGGAGTTGCCGTGACGGCTGTGGAGCAGTTTGAAGTCAGATGGATGGTCTATGTGATGATAGCGGCGACTCTTCATCTTTTGGCAAACACCATCATCGAAAATAACCGCTACAAATCGACCAACCCTAAAAGTGACGCTGATCTGGAAGCATTTAGAGTCTATGCCAAAAAGAAGTATCTCATCGACCTTGTTGTTGTTACGGTAACCTTAGTACTAAGCTATGCAGTTCCTCTATAATAAACACGCAAAAGATAGCATCCTCACTTTGACAGGCGATGAGCATCGCTATATCTCAAAGGTACGGCGCTTTAGAGTAGGGGATAGTCTCAAGCTAAGAAATATGGAGGATGACCACCTCTATGAGTATGAGATAATCAAGATAAATAAAAAAGAGATAGTACTAAAGCTTATCGGCTCCATCCACAAACCCTCAACTCTCTCAAAAGAGCTGCATCTGCTTTGGTGTATGATAGATCCGAAGGTGATCGAAAAAACCCTGCCGATGCTAAATCAGATAGGTGTGCAAAAAATTAGCTTCATCTACTGCCAAAGAAGCCAAAAAAATTTCAAACTCGACCTTGAGAGAGTGCAAAAGATCCTCATAAACTCCTCCCAGCAGTGCGGACGAAGCAACTTTATGGAGATAGAAATACTCGACTCCCTCGATGAGGCTTTAGCGTTGTATGACGATATAAATGTACTTGATTTTGGAGGTGAACCTGAGTGGAGAGAGGTCAAAAGAGGGCTTATCGGTTGTGAAGGCGGCTTTAGCGACGAAGAAAAATATACCCTCTCGAAACTCCGTAAAATCGGACTTGACACACCTTTGGTACTAAAAAGTGAGACTGCAGCTTTAACTTTTTGCATAAAAAGCTTGATTTAAAATAAATTTTATGTTATACTTTTAGCTCCCCTCCCCTATATGGCAGTAGGCTTTTTTAAAGTCTACTGTTTTCTCTATCTTTTTAAGCAAACTATAAACATCTTTAGATATAATCACACACCAAAAAACCGATGGTCTGTTATCATATGCAGACAAAGAGAGGAAAATGATGAAAAAAGATATACACCCAAACTATATGGATTGTCAAGTGAGTTGTGCGTGCGGTAACAGCTTTTTAACAAGATCAAACGTTCCTGAGATGAAGATAGATATCTGCAACGAGTGTCACCCATTCTTTACCGGAAGTCAAAAGATCGTCGATGCAACTGGTAGAGTAGAGAAGTTTAAAGCAAAATATAACCTAAAATAGTTGCTCTATTTTGTCCCGACTCCCATCGGAAATTTAGAGGACATTACCCTTAGGAGTTTAAGACTCCTAGCATCAACCAAGACTATCTTTTGTGAAGATACAAGGGTAGCAAAAAAACTCATATCACTCCTTAGCCAAAAAAGCTCACTTGAATTTCAACCAAAAAACTACATCTCCCTACACAGTCACAACGAAAAAAAGGTTCTCGCCTCGCTTGATAGTAAGATATTTGAAGATGATGTCATCTATCTAAGCGATGCCGGTATGCCCGGTATCAGCGATCCAGGATGTGAGCTTGTAAGATACGCTCAAAAAAACTCCATAGAGTATGAGGTTCTACCCGGTGCTTCCGCCTCCTTGCTTGCCTATGTTTCAAGCGGATTTTGCCAAAAGGAGTTTCTATTTTTCGGCTTTTTGCCACATAAAGGCAAAGAGAGAAGCAAAGCATTAGATAGAGCTTTATACTCAGGATTTGTAACGATCCTTTACGAATCCCCGCACCGTATAGAAAAGCTTATAGAAGAGATTAGTACGAAAGATCCAAATCGAGAAATCTTCCTCATCAAAGAGGCTACAAAACTCCACCGGACAACACTCAAAGGTAGCGCATCCAAGATAAGCGACAAGATCAAAGAACTCAACACAAAAGGTGAGTGGGCGGTAGTGATCGATGCAAAAGAGGAGGAGCTTGGACAGATCACAAAAGAGGATATACTCTCACTTGACATCCCCAAAAAAGAGGCGGCAAAACTACTCTCCAAACTTAGCGGCAAAAGCGTTAAAGCGTGCTACAATCTCTTGATCAATGATGCGTAAGGGATAGGTTAATTTTATTTTAGTAAAATCGTACAATGGTTATATATGGAAAACAGATTTTTTTATACACCCTAAAGCGTCATCCCTTATTGATAGAGGAGATATATCTGGCTAAAGAGGTGGATAAAAAGCTTTTTAACGATATAACCAAATTAAATAAAAAGATCATAAGAGTTGATGCGAAAAAAGCGCAAGCTTTGGCTAAAGGCGGCAACCACCAAGGCTTTTTGATTCGTATAAAAGAGTTCGACTTCGCCCCTATAAACGCCCTAAAAAAGAGCGATTTTTTACTGGTACTAGTCGGTATCACCGATGTCGGAAATATTGGATCGATCGTTAGAAGCGCGTACGCTTTGGGGGTTGACGGGATAGTGGTAAGCGGTATCAACAAAATCAACCTCGAAGCGGTTATCAGGACAAGTAGTGGTGCGGCGCTTGATATGCCCATAACGCTCTATAAAGATACCAAATCGCTACTAAACGAGCTTTCACAAGTGGGCTTTAAAAGCTATGTAGCGGATATAAGAGGCGAGGATATCGCCACGATAAAAGCCTTTGCGCCAAAGAGAGTTTTACTGCTTGGAAGTGAAGGAGAAGGTGTGCCAAAAGGCATCATAAACAGATGTGACAATATAGTCAAAATACCCATGGAAAGGGATTTTGATTCACTAAATGTAAGCGCTGCGGCGGCAATATTTTGTGATAGGATGAGATGATGGATCAAGAGAAGAAAAACGGTAACGAAAAAGAGAAACAGCAAACAACCCACAAGGATGATCAGGAGAAAAAGGATCATATAGAGGGTATCAACAAACTAAGAGAGATAGGCTTAAAAGAGGTATCAGAAAAGACTTTTATCAATTTGGAAAACTTAAACTATCTCTTAGATAGAAAATTTGACAAGCTAAACAAAACCAAAGCGTTTGGCTTTATCTATATTCTGGAGAGGGACTTTAAGGTAGATTTGAGTGAACTCAAAAAAGAGTATCTCGCTTACCAAAATAGGGGTAAAAAGAAAAAACTACTCGAAAAGATTCACCCTGAACAAAAGATAAAAGCGCAAAAAACTCCTGAAAAAGAAACCATTACAAAAGTGCAAAAGAGAACTAATACTTCCCAAGAAGAAAAAAGAGCATACCTAAAAGCATCACCATCCGACTTTCCGTCTGAAAAATCGTACAAAAAGTATCTACCGTTACTTCTGTTGCCGATTTTAGCTTATGGTATATACCAATGGACAAATAATAAAACACCAAAGGGTATAGATACAAGCGTGATGGATCTCAATGTCGTTCAAAATGACAATATCACAAAAGAGGCGCAAGAGAATCTCATCGCTTTAGATGAGGAGGAAAACGGTAGCAATGACGATACTCAAGAAGATATTGATCTAAACAGAGTGGTTAAGGAGATGTTTCACGACGAGATCAATGAAAGCCAAGAGTCAAACATCTCAATAACAACAGCACAAAACGCAAACGAACAAGAGACCAACCAAAGCCAAGAGCCAAATCAAACAAAAAAACCTAGTACTAACGATAGCCAACAAGCGTTGAGAAAAACGCAACAACTCATCAACGCTCCGGCAAATGAGGAAAATATCTCTTTGGAAAAAGTTGATGCTAGCACGATCGAAAATAGCGAAAACAACACTACCCAAGTAAAAGAGAGCACAAAGGAGAAGGAGCCTAAAGAGGAGATAGCAAAACAAGAAAAGAGTATCAAACAAACTACAAAAAGCTCTGTACCCTCCGGTATCTATTTTAAAGCGATAAAAAAGGCGTGGGTAGGTGTGATCTATCTCGATACATTCCAAAAGAAAGATTATCTTGTCAAACACTACTTGAGATTAAACCCGAGAAGGGATCAGATCATACTGGTAGGGCATAGACACTTTAGGATATATCACAACAAAAAAGAGGTGAAATTTAGATCCAAAAAGATGGTTAGATTTCTCTATGAAAACGGTAAACTCAGGGAAATCAGCAAAGATGAGTATATCCAAAGAAGCGGCGGTGTTACTTGGTAAAGATATCTCTTTTATCTCTACTATTCGTACTAACCCTAAAAGCCGCCTCTCTGGAAGAGAGTGTGGTTCACATACTTGGGAAAAAGAGTCTTATCCAAAACAAAGGGCTTATCTCCGTCATTTTTAAAGATGAGAGCAAGTTTAAAACAAGAGGTAGAGTAGACCTGTTAAAAGTAACAAAAACGCTCAAAGAGAACGATCTACTCGATCTAAAGTTTCCCTCAACCACCAAGATCAAGCTAAACTTTGCAACGAAACAGAATGAAGCACTACTCTTTGTCAAACTCATCAAAGATACCCTCATATCTCTCGGATACAACCACCCTCTTACAACGATGGCGATCCGTGACAAGGGAGGCTTTTTATGGCAAATCACGCTCAATACTTCAAAGATGATTGACCCTTACTCGCTAGTAAAAGAGCTTGAGAAACGAAATGCCGTAGTGACCGATATCATTCGCTACTCCAAAAGCAACTATCGCTATAATATCGATACCTCTAACACGCACCTAAAAACCGTAGCGCTCGAACCAAACCAAGAGACAAAACTAAAAAAACCGCTCCATCCCTACTGGATCGATGTGGAGGGAGCTAAAAGCATCACGCTAAAAAGTCTCGGTGGTAACAACTGGCACCCCTATATCATCTTTTATGATCATGATCTCAAGATCATAACCAACTACACAAAAGAGAGAAAAAGCTATAATATCACACTAAAGATACCAAGCAATGCAAAATATATCAAAATCAGCGATCTTTACGCGCTCATAAACCTAAAAAGAGGACTGATAGTCAAGATAACAAAATAGGATAAAATATGTTTGATGAGATACAATTCAATACCATAAACCGGCTTCCAAACTATGTATTTGCCGAGATAAATGAGATAAAATTAAAAGCAAGAAGAGCTGGAGAGGATATCATCGACTTTTCGATGGGAAATCCCGACGGAGACACCCCTAAACATATCGTCGATAAACTTGTAGAATCCGCGCAAAAGCCCAAAACCGCAGGATACTCCGCAAGCAAAGGGATCTATAAACTGCGCCTTGCCATCACCGATTGGTATGAGCGAAAATATGGCGTCAAACTCGACCCGGAAACCGAAGCGGTCGCTACGATGGGTAGCAAAGAGGGCTATGTGCACTTGGTACAAGCCATAACCAACCCGGGAGATGTCGCCATCGTACCCGATCCGGCATATCCGATACATACCCACGCCTTTATCATCGCAGGCGGCAATGTGGTACAGATGCCCTTTTCGTGGAATGAGCAGTTTGAGCTTGATGAGGATAAATTTTTTGCCGATCTCTATACCGCGCTAAACGAGTCGATACCAAAACCCAAATATGTAGTGGTAAACTTCCCGCACAATCCTACCACCGTAACGGTCGAGCAGAGATTTTATGACAAATTGGTAAAGATCGCTAAAGAGGAGAGATTTTACATCATCAGCGATATCGCTT
This sequence comes from Campylobacterales bacterium, assembly GCA_027084135.1. Taxonomy (GTDB): domain Bacteria; phylum Campylobacterota; class Campylobacteria; order Campylobacterales; family QNZT01; genus QNZU01. Next base: position 8,780 of record JALWLO010000047.1, read on the forward strand.
ATGCCGATATAACATTTGACGGCTACAAAACCCCCTCCATCCTCTCAACACCGGGCGCAAAGGATGTAGCGGTCGAGAGCTTTACCCTAAGCAAAAGTTACAATATGGCGGGCTGGAGAGTGGGCTTTTTTGTAGGAAATCCTAAACTTATCGGCGCACTTCAAAAGATAAAGTCATGGTTTGACTACGGTATGTTTACACCTATCCAAGTTGCCGCTACCGTTGCGCTTAACGGTCCGCAAGATTGTCAAGATGAGATAGTAGAGAAGTATAGAAAAAGAAGGGATGTTTTGATAGAGAGCTTTGGAAATGCCGGCTGGCATATAGATAAACCGAGAGCCAGCATGTTCGTATGGGCGAAGCTCCCGCCTGAAGCGCTGCATTTGGGAAGTATGCAGTTCTCCAAAGAGCTACTTCAAAAGGCGAAAGTGGCGGTTAGTCCGGGGATTGGATTTGGTAAGCACGGCGATGATTATGTCCGTATCGCCCTTATCGAAAATGAAAAGAGGATCCGCCAAGCGGCAAGAAATATCAAAAAATATCTCAAGAGCTTAAAAGAGGGGTAAGTTGATGATAAATGTCGGTATTATCGGAGTCGGTACGGTAGGAAGCAGTGTTGCCAATATATTAAAAGAGAACAGAGAGCTTATCACCGCAAGAGCCGGTAAAGAGATACGAGTCACAAAAGGTGTCGTTAGCTCACTCAATAAAAAGAGAGATGTTGATATACCGCTTAGTACTAATCCGGATGATGTGGTCAATGATCCTAATATCGATATCGTTGTGGAGCTTATGGGCGGGGTTGAAAAGCCTTATGAGATCGTCACCAAAGCGCTCAAAAACGGTAAAGCCGTCGTTACGGCAAACAAAGCGCTTCTCGCTTACCATAGGTACGATTTACAGCAGATCGCCGGCGATCTTCCTATCGGTTATGAGGCGAGCGTTGCGGGAGGGATACCGATCATCAACGCTCTAAAAGTCGGACTCTCGGCAAACCAAATCACCCAAATCAAAGGTATCATGAACGGAACTTGCAACTATATGCTTACCAAGATGAGCGATGAGGGTGTGGCATATGAGGCGATACTAAAAGAGGCGCAAGAGTTGGGGTACGCCGAAGCTGATCCGACCTTTGATGTAGGGGGATATGATGCGGCACATAAGCTACTTATCCTCGCTTCCATAGCCTACGGCATCGATGCAAAGCCCGAAGATATCCTTATCGAAGGGATTGAAAAAATCACCCAAGAGGATATATTATTTGCCAAAGAGTTCGGTTATGTTATCAAACTACTTGCCATCACCAAGAAAATCGGAAGCGACATCTCTTTAAGAGTGCATCCCGCCCTTGTGAAAAAGAGCCAAATGATCGCCAAAGTTGACGGTGTGATGAACGGTATCAGCGTAGTAGGCGATCGAGTAGGAGAGACTCTCTACTACGGTCCGGGTGCGGGAGGAGACGCAACGGCAAGTGCGGTGATAAGCGACATCATCGAGATAGTGAGAGTGGGTAAAAGCTCCCCTATGCTTGGATTTAAAAAGCCCTTCAACAGCGAAAACTTACGCCTTGCTCCAAAAGATAGCATAGAGAGTGAGTATTATCTAAGGATGCAGGTTTTGGATAAGCCGGGCGTACTAGCGAAGATCGCCACGATACTCGGCGAAAACGCCATCTCTATCGATATATTTCTGCAAAGACCGACCAATGACAAAGAGGTGGCTACACTGCTTTGCTCTACCCACAAATCCCAAGAGAGGGATATCAAAAAGGCTATCGGCGAGATCGAGAAACTTGAGGTGGTTCGAGATAGCGTCGTGATGGTGAGGATCGAGGAGTCATGAGAGAGATAGACTCTGTCTGTACCTATTGCGGTGTGGGGTGTGATATCACCGCTAAGGTTACGGGTAACCAAATAGAGTCTATCTATGCCAAAAAAGAGGGTGTCGTAAGCGAAGGGCAACTCTGCATCAAAGGCAAGTACGGTTTTGACTTTGTAGCAAGTGAGAATAGACTCAAAAGCGTCAAAGTCAAAAAGAGCTTTTTGGATAAAAATGATCTCTTTATTCCTCGCTACCTAAAAGAGAGGCTCTATACCTATCCGGTCATAGAGGGGTATATCTATCCTACACTTGAGGAGGCGTATAAACTCGTTGCTTGGAAGCTAAGGAAAATTCTTGCGGAGCATGGAAACTTCTCATTTGCGGCGATAGGCGGAGCAAGGACGAGTTGTGAAAACTCATTTGTCTTTCAAAAGTTTACACGAAAGATCATAAACTCACCCCATATCGACAACTGTGCCAGAGTCTGCCACGCCCCGACACTCAAGGGTATGCGCTCTATCATCGGTGAGGGAGCGGCTACGAATCCCTTTAGCGATATCAAAGAGTGCGACTTTTTTTTGGTCATCGGCTCAAACACTACAGAAGCCCACCCGATCGTAGCCAATAAAATCATATCCAGACTCAACAAAGGGGCGGAGCTTGCGGTCGTGGATGTGCGCGAGATAGCGATGTCCAAAAAGGCTAAGTACAGCGCTATCTTGCCTTATGAGAGCAATCTGCTCTTTGTCAATATGCTTGCCTATGTGATTATCACCGAAGAGCTTTATGACTTAGAATTTATCGAGAGCAGAAGCGAGGGATTTAGGGAGTATGTCGCGCAGATCCTCGATGATCCTTACGCCGATCCGGAGTTTTTCAGAAAGGTCGAGGGGTATGAGTATCTGGCGGATATGATACCCAAGATCGCAAGGGAGTACGCTACAAAGAGATCGATGATATTTTGGGGGCTTGGCGTTACGGAGCATCTGGACGGCTCTTATGTGGCGGCAAGTTTGTGTAACCTTGCGGTAATGACTGGAAATATCGGCAAAAAAGGGGCGGGTCTCATGCCTCTTAGAGGACAAAACAATGTCCAAGGTACTTGCGATATGGGGGCACTGCCCTACTATGACCCGGACTATGAAAAACCGCTTATCGAGGGTAAAAAGACGCCCGATATGATCGATGCGATGATGAGAGGGGAGATAAGGGTGCTTTTTAATATGGGTGAAGATATCGCTCACATACACTCCAATCAAAACAAGATCCACCAAGCGCTAAAATCTCTCGAACTTCTGGTAGTACTAGAGCTATTTGACAATGAGATAACGAAGTTTGCCGATGTGGTATTTGGCGTAAAGAGCGCTTATGAGAAACAGGGAGTCTATATTAATGCCGAGAGACGACTACATCTCTCTCAACCGTTGGTAGAAAATGACCTGCCCGATGACTGGGAAGTGCTTCAAGGCATCGCCAAAGCTTTTGGAAGCGAAAAGCTTGACTACAACAACACCGCCGATATATGGGGAGAGGTACGAGTGAAAGCGCCCAAAAGATTTGCCGGTGCGAGTTATACGAAACTAAAGAAAAATATCTTAAACGGACTTCAATGGCCGATCCTCCAAGATGAGACACCGATACTCCATATCGAAAAATTTCGTACCAAAAACGGCAAAGCGCACTTTCGATATAAACCGTGGGTTGAGAGGGGAATGGTAAGCGAGATCATCAACAACAGAAGAAGGGACTTCTACCTCACAACCGGAAGGGTAATAGAGCACTACAATAACGCCGCCCAAACAAAAGAGTCAATCAAACTTCTCAAAAGGCACAAAGAGGATATCGTACTTGTCAGTGATGAGGATAGAGAGTTTTTCAAAGATCGAGAGTTCATCACGCTAAGGAGCCACTACGGTGTAAGTGCGCCGCTGAAGTTTAAAATATCAAACAGTATCAAAAAAGGAACGCTCTTTGTATCATTCCACCACGCAAAAAGTCGCATCAACTTCCTCTTCGGCGATGAGGCGGATGAGTTAACCAAAACCGCAAGATTTAAGTCTATAAGAGTGAGAGTTGAGTAGAGAGAGAGGAAGTGAGGCGGAAAAGGTAGCCACAAACTATCTCAAAGAAAAGGGCTTCAAAATCGTTAATCTCAACTTCCACAGCCGCTTCGGCGAGATAGATATTATCGCCTACAAGGATAAAGTTTGGCACTTCATAGAGGTAAAAAGCGGTAAAGGAGAGCCGATATATCAAATCACCCCGAAAAAGCTCTCAAAGATACTAAAAACGGTGGATATATACCTACAAAAACATAAGATAGAGGGAGACTACTTTGTAGATGCCCTCATCGTACAGAACGGAGAGTGTGAATTTGTGGAGAATATCACTTTTTGATCAAAGATGAGTTTATCTATTTTCCACCGTCACATTTTTATCAAAAAGTTTCAATTTAACTCTCAAGATATCTTTATCGATTTTGATAAACAGCGGATAGTATGTCTCTTTATCGACGCAGTTATAGCGTTTTAGGATAAATGTTTGATTATCGTCGCTATTTACGGTAAGGGTGCACGCTTCTTGCATCGTGATAGGATAAAAAAGTAGGTTGTATTTTGTATAGTTTATATCATTAAACTCTTCTGCCAATGAAAGGATCGTTGTTTGCTCATTTATCGGAAGCATCTCTTTGGCTGTTTTCTTAAAGTTACGCAAAAATCGCTTAGAGGCGTTCATATCTCTCAGGATGATACTATCACTATAAAACTCGGTAAAATTGATCGTTTCTGCGTTTATCGGAAGTTTTACAATGCGCAAAGATGACAAGGCGGTAGAATCGGGCAGTTCTGTTTTAATACTATCAGCATTTTCACTACTCTCTTCACCGCCTTTTGGTAGGGTAGTGCTATTTTTTGGATTATTCATCACACCGCAACCGACTATAAATAGTACCAATATAACAACTATTTTGCCCATTTCTCTCCTTTCCTGCACTAAAACTATTATAACGCAAAAAAATGGCAAAAAAGTGTTTAACCCATTTTTTCAACACTTTTTTTAAGTACAATATAGCTATGGAGCATCAAAACAGATACACACTTCTTTTTATCGAAGATGAGAAGCCTATGCGAAAGATGGCGGTGGAGTTTTTGCAAGATCGTTTTAAGGAGATATATGAAGCTTCTGACGGTATAGAGGCATATAGCATCTATAGCGATAAGCGTCCCGATATCATCATCACCGATATTCAAATGCCTCGATTAAACGGCTTGGGATTGTGTGAGAAGATACGAAAAGAGGATGATCAAACCCCCATCATCATCCTTACCGCCTACTCTCATACGGAGTATCTTCTCAAAGCCACCGAGTTAAACCTCATCAAATACCTCATAAAGCCAATCAAAGAGCAAGCGCTCAATGAAGCGATAAAAAAGGCGAAAGAGAAGATAGAGTCAAAGAGCAAAAGTGTTGTCTATCTTGGAGAGGGGTACTATTTTGATGCGTTCAATCATATCCTTATCAAAGAGAACCAACTTTTTCACCTCTCTGAGCTTCAAAATAGACTCTTAGAGATATTGGTACAAAATCGTGGAAATGTCGTCTCATATGAACAGCTTGAAAATGAGATTTATCGCGGTGAATATATGAGCAAAGATGCCATAAGAAGCTTGGTTAGGGATATTCGTAAAATCAGCTACAAAGGTATCATCGAAAATATCTCAAAAGTAGGATATAGGGTAAATATCGATGGATAGAGCACTAAAACTCAAACTCTCTATCGTCGCTTTTATCTTTGCAATATCCGCATACTTTTATAAAGCACTCTACTTTCAAGCCGACAGGGCGGTATATAGTTATGATACAAAGCTTCTTTTTATCACCGCTTTTTGTTTTGGCATCATCTTTAGTGCGGCTATTTACAACTTTGCACTTGCTTGGTACATGAAGAGCAGAGAGCATCTATTTTACGCACTGACTCAATCTTTCACCCTTTTGTTTCTTGCTCTCCTTGATAGTTTAAATATCAAACCCTTTGATGAACTCTTTGGATTTAAGAGTCTCTTTTGGTTTGATTTTTCGCAACTTTTGATGCTTCTTTTTACGATGCTCTTTATCAAAGCTTTTCTTTACCGCTATATCCGTAGAGAGCTTGACTTTCTATTTAAAGGGATATTATATGCGATAGGGATCGATGCGGTGATCTCTCTTATTTTCGGTAGAGTGTTTATATTTAAGCTTATCCCTATATTTGTACCTATTTGGCTTATCTTAAGCGAAGCAAACCGCCTCTGTCCGAAAGAGCGCAGAGATATCGCTTTTTACTATCTGCTTTACGGTTGGGGTGTGGTACTATTTATCGTTGCGATCGAGTATATCGGATTTGTTGATTTTACCGGTCTTGTTTTTCCTTGGCTACATCTCGCACTATCGATAGATGCTATCATCCTCTCACTTGCCCTCTCATACAAATTTAAACTCCAAGAGGATGAGAGGCGTAAACAGAAAAGCATCCTGCTTCAGCGCTCACGACTGGCATCGATGGGAGAGATGATCTCCACCATCGCTCACCAGTGGCGTCAGCCGCTAAACTACCTCTCGTTTGCCTTGATGAATATCAACAAACACTGCTCTGATGCTACAGCAAAAGAGACTATCAAAGATGCTCAAAAACAGCTTCAATATATGTCGAAAACCATCGAAAACTTTCGCAACTTTTACAATCCATCCAAAGAGAAAGCAACCTTCAGTGTTGCAAAAGCGTGCGAAAATCTACTTCATTTGGTTGGAGATACTATGCCTCATATTTCACTTGAAGTAGTACGGGATTTTACCCTATACGGTAACCAAAACGAATTTGAGCAAGCACTTCTAAATATCATAAACAACGCCAAAGAGGCGCTTCAGGTACATAATCCTACCCAAGCAAAGATCATCATCACCGTCAATGCCCTGACGGTTAGCGTCAAAGATAACGGCGGCGGTATCGATGAGAAGATCATCGATAAGATATTTGAACCCTACTTTAGTACCAAAGGGGATAGTGACGGTATCGGACTATACATCGCCAAAACTATCATAGAGAGAGCCTTTAAAGGGGAACTCTCAGCCCAAAATAGAGATAAGGGTGCGGAGTTTGTGATGAGGTTTGAAGAGAGATAGGCAAAAATGAACCTCTCTAAAGATATTGGCAGGGGAATAATGATTTTTTGATATAATTTTGAAAATAACTTTAAGGTATCTAGTATGAAAACCGTTGAGATCAAAAACCTTGCTCAAATAGAGTCAGCTACACTCGAACTTGCTGACATGACGATATTAACAGGTCCACAAGCCACAGGGAAAAGTATCTTTATTCAGCTTTTAAAGCTTCTGGAAGACGCTGACAACATTGCCAAATCTATTAAAAGATACGGTTATGATTGGGATCATAAATGGGATCAATTTTTAGAACTCTATTTTGGTGAAGGTATGGGAAATATTTGGACAAAAAAGACAAATATTAAGATCGATGAAACGGGAATAGATATTAAAAAAATAGAAAACGAGATATACAAAACCGGTAAACCCAAAAAGGAAAAAGTATTTTTAATCCCTGCTCAAAGAGTTTTGACTTTGAAGAGCGGTTGGCCTCGAAATTTTGGAGATTATGAAAGCACCGATCCATATATTGTTAAAGAGTTTAGTGAAAATATTCGTAGATTAATGGAAGCCGGCGTAGGTAAAGGTGAAACACCTATATTCCCACAAGAGGGTCGTTTACGCTCTATATTTAGAGATAAAATAAATCAAAGCATCTTCAACGGAGCAACGGTAAAACTTGATAAGAGTGGTTTTAGAAAACGAATCATTTTAGATGTAAAGGGTTCAAAACTTCCATTTATGGCATGGTCGGCGGGTCAAAGAGAATTTATGCCTCTTCTTATAGGTTTATATTGGCTAATACCATCTTCCAAAACCACTAAAAAAGAGAGTATCGAATATGTTGTGATTGAAGAAGCTGAAATGGGGTTGCACCCTAAAGCAGTAACTTCGCTTGTCTTGCTATTTTTAGAATTAATGAATAGGGGATATAAAGTGATTCTATCTACACACTCTCCAATCATATTAGATGTAGTTTGGACAATTAGAACCATTCAAGAGTGTAAAGCCAATCCTAATCTCTTATTAGAGTTGTTTAAGTTGCCCAGCAATAAGGATACAAAAACTCTTTGTGAAAAAATAGTAAATAATAAGATATTTAAATCTTACTACTTTAATAAACAAGAAAATGGCAAAGTTGTCGTACATGATATTTCTACTTTAGATCCCGGTTCAGAAGATAGTATTGTATCAGGATGGGGCGGTTTAACTGAGTTTAGCGGTACAGCAGGTGATATAGTCTCTGAAGCTGTTAATACAGGAGAGTGTAGTGAGCTTTGAAAGTGATATCAAATCTACAGATGAGATTTCCCACTGTTTTCAAACAGGAAAGAGTGCCATAAAAAGAGGTGAAAGAGCTTATTTTAAATGTTTAGATACAAGGATGATCAATGGCAGTATCGATATTGATAGATGTCTTGAAGATAAATACCCTCATGACAATAGATGGGATTATGCAATCGGCTATAACGATAAATGTTATTTTGTCGAAATTCATCCTGCTTCAACATCAGATATATCTACAGTTATTGCTAAAAAAGAGTGGGTTGTAAAATGGTTGAAAAGCCAATCAAGCTTATTAATAAAAAGAGAACATAGTTTTCACTGGATTGCAACCGGCAAAATAAGTATCAGAAAAGGTTCACCTCAACAACATAGACTAAATAGTTCCGGAATCAAAGGACCTAAAAAAAGTTGTATTTGTAAAAATTAAAACAAGCATCCACTTTTTTCCCATTTTTTTGTGCTATGATCTTTGTAACCTAACATATAAAGGATAGATCATGCGAAGACTTTGGATGTTTCTCTTACTCTTTGTCTCTACGCTTTACGGTGATACGGCGCTTATCGTTCACAAAGGGTGGCAACTAATCGGCTCGACGACCACTATCAGCGATATGTCTATCTTTTCACCCAAACATGTGGAGCAGGTGTGGCGATACGATGCTCTGACGCAAAAGTGGCAAGGTTATTCACCTGATGCTACACTTGCAAAGAAGATTAAAGAGAAGGGTTATGAACCTATTAAGGAGCTCAAAAGTTGGCACGGCTTTTGGATTAAGAGCAAAGATGAGTGGGCGTTGACTTTGCCGACTCCAAACGGTACTTCAGATGAAAATATCACGCTCCAAAAAGGGTGGAATCTCATCTCTTTGCCGATAGATACCGTCGTTTCGCCACACATTTTTGACGGTAAAACCGTCTGGAAATATGCGAACAACAACTGGGAATTTTTCAATAACGATAAAAAAGAGAGCTATCCCGTTATCTCACACATCACAAACAGTGACGGCATCTGGGTCAAGTCAAACAAAAAGCAGACCATCTCCGTCTCTACCGATGCCGCTAAGTTACATAACTTCTCTACACAAGAAGAGATGGAGGCATATATCCGCGATATGGTACTAACGGATAGAAGGGTAATATGCGGCTATTTTCCGCTTGCTGTACTTGAGAGAGAAGATATTTTATATGCAGATAGCAGCCAAAAAAGCGCAGGTGGAGCAGATAGCCAAGCGCCCTCTATCGCTCAAGGCGAAGCACAAAACAGCTCCCAAACAAATCTGCAAGAGAGAGGTGTCGATGAAGCCGACATCATCAAACATAACAACGATGCCATCTTTTTTCTCTATCACGGCAATGATAGATTTTCGCAGGCAAAGATCGGTGTTACGACATTTTCTCATATCTTAAACGGCGACAAAAAAGCTATCGCTACAATCGAACCGCATGGAAATCCACACGATCTCTATCTCAACGTAGACAAACTTGTGGTGATATCTTCTTATGATGATTTTCAGTATGATATCGTCAAAGGAATGAGTTCAGACAAAGCTTTACAACTCAAAAGAGAAAACGCTATCCCCTCCTTTATCGTTGAGATTTATGATGTAGCCGATATCAACCATATCCAAAAGCTTCATGAATACAAAATCGATGGATATAGCAAAACAAGCCGTGTAGTTGACGGAAAACTCTACCTTGTTAGCCAATTTTATCCTTACATCCTCTATGACTACCCGCCTATCTATGTAGATGCACCCGAATGCAAGACATACTTCCACTCAAGCGGCACGGCAGGTGAGGTACAAGGCGGTACAGAAGGCGGTGGGGTAACCGTTACAGATGCCAAAAATGTAAATGCAAGCGCTACTAATGAGACAGTGCAAAAAAACTCAAGAGCGGCAATCGTTGCAAAAGATTATAAAAAGTATGCCAGATGTTACGGTTTGATGGTCGATAAGAAGGGAAGGTATTATAGATATGACTATGAGCATCCAAAGATAAAAAGCGAGTACCTCATCCCGAATATTCTTATCGACAATACAACTAAAAAGGCGCTTATAACGCCAAAAACGCTCTACGCACCCAATAAAAAGGATCAAGAGCCAAGCATCACTATCGTTACAGCGATAGATATCACAAGCGGGAATATAGAGCAAAGTAGGGCGATCATAGGCTATAGCAATACCGTTTACGCCTCAAGAAAAGCGCTCTATATCGTATCTGATAAATACCCTATCTTTTATAGCTTTGCAAATTTTAAAAGACGCAGTGCTATCTATAAATTTAATCTCGGAGAGAGCTTAAGTTTCGGTGCATTCGGTTTTGTGAACGGCACACCGCTCAATCAATTTAGTCTAAGTGAGTATAACGATATTCTTCGGATCGCTACGAGTGAGGGATTTTCATGGCAAAACAACACCGTAAACAGCCTCTATACCCTTAAAAATATCCAAGATCGTCTCATCATACAAGGGGTACTAAACGGTTTGGGTAAAAAGGGTGAGACGATAAGAGCGGTTAGATTTATGGAGGATAGGGGATATATCGTCACTTTCAAACAGACTGATCCGTTTTATACGCTTGATCTAAGCGATCCGACTCATCCAAAAAAGGTTGGCGAATTGAAGATCGAGGGATTTTCATCCTATCTGCACCCGATAAGTCGTGATCTCATCTTGGGTTTTGGACGAGATGCGACACCGCAAGGGCAGGCACTGGGTCTGAAGATGGAGCTCTTTGATGTGAGCGATTTTTCCAATCCTATCTCGATCGATAGCTACACCTTACCGGGTAACTACACCCGTAGCGAGATAGAGTATAACCACAAGGCGCTTGCATACAGAGAGAGCGACAAGCTCTTTGCCTTTGCTTACAACTTGTTAAATCAAGGATATAGATATCCAAGCCATAAACTTGGAGTTTTCCAAATCGCACAAAATAGCATCAAGGTTTATCAGCCGATCGACGCAGCGGAGGGATACAGTCTGTTCCAGAGAGGCTTGATATTTGACTTTAACGGCACAACCTATATCGCCTACTTCTCTAACGGAGAGATCAGATATAGAAGATTAGATGATTTAGGAGTAGTACGATGAGATATAGATACATTTTATTAGCGATTTTATTGGTATTGACGGTAGGGTGCGGTGGAGGAGCTTCCTCCAAACCCTCAGGCGGCGGAGATATAAACACACCGCCACCCTCACCGCAAAGTGTTGATAGAGATAATAGACCGCCTGCGGTACCGAATATAGAGTAAGATATTCGGTACCCTTTCCGCCAAAGGTATTATCCCAAAGTGTGTATAAGTTGAAAAATAGATATTTTTCTGCTATACTGTATAATAA
>JALWLO010000048.1 GCA_027084135.1 Campylobacterales bacterium
CTGTTAAGTTCTATGCTACTTAGTGCGGAGACAGTTGATTTAGATACAATTATCTCACATGTTCGTTCTAAACATCCAAAGTATAAAGTGATGACACAAGAGAGCAAAGCGCTCAGTGCTCGTATTAAATCATTATATGCTAGACCTGGCGCTTCGCTTTCTGTGGGACTTGCTGATACTAGAGCGGATGGTGTGAAAAGTGCTACTGAATATAGTGCGGCTCTTTCGACATTAATCGATATAGCAAACACTAGAGATTTAGAGCTAAAAAGTGCGGATTTACAAAATCAAGCTACACTCTTAAAAAAACAAAAAAAACTTTTTGCGTTTGGTAATCGGATTCGAAATTTGTATCATCAGAGTTGTTTGGATAAGAAAGAGTTGGAGATTACTAAAAATGTTCTCAAAGGATTTAATCGTTTATACCAAAAGAAAAAGAAAGCTTATAAATATCACGAGATCTCTAAAAAAGAGTTATTGCAGCTGAAGATCGAGAAAAAATTGTTAGAGCAAAAGGTTGTCGCACAGGAAAATACATATAACATCTCTAAAGAGACTCTTTTTAATCTTGTAGACTTACCGTACGGTAACAATAGTTCACTTGAGTGCAAAGATCTATATCCGTTAAAGGCAAAAATAGATATAGAAAATAAGCCATTTCTATTGACAAATCTAGCACACAAAAAAGAGATAGAGAGTCTAGATAAAAAGTATTATCGCTATAAAAAGTGGTTTGAACCTGTTGAGGTTTCACTGTCATATGATGATGAGATAGATACTAAACGGGTGGGTGCAGGTATTTCTATGCCGTTAAGTTTTACATCCTCAAAAAATGAACAAAGCCGTATCTACCTATTGCATAAAAAAAAGGTACTTAAGTTTGAATATCGTGATTGGTTACTGCAAGAGAGTGCAAGGCTTAAGGAGCTAGAGGCACAGCTTGAAAATGATTATCATCAAGTTGTTGCGATTTTACAAAGTATTTCAACATATAAAAAAGAGCTTATGCCTCTTATTAAAAAGAGTTTTCAAATGGGTGAGAGTTCAGTCTTGGAATATTTAATGGGACAAAGAAAACTGCTTGATATTTCGTCAGAACTTATTCAAACTCAAAAACGATACTATGATCGACTATTTAGTTTATATACACTTATAGAAACGGAGGAATAATCATGAAAAAGTTGATAATTATTACAATTTTACCATTTATACTTAGTGCAAAAGAGATAACTTTGTCAGATAAGGAGATTGCAACATGGGGTATTAAAGAGTCTATTCCAAAACTTGTCTCTTCAGTCCCACTTGGTTCATTTATAGTTGAAGTTGCTACACCACCAACTTTGATACAAACTATTTCACTTCCATTTGAAGCGCAAGTTGTATCTCTAAATAGTGCGCTTTATCAAAAAGTTAAAAAAGGAGAGTTACTTGCAAAAGTAACCGGTACAGAGTGGATAAATGCACAAAAGTCCGCTATTTCTGATGCTATAGAGTTGCGACACCACACTCATACGGCGGAGCGGAAAAACAAGCTTTGTAAAGAGGAGATCATACCTAAAAAAGAGTGTATAGCGGCAAATGCAGAGTTAAATACCGATAAAATCAAAGTTGCAGCCTCAAAGGCACTCTTGAAGAGTTACGGTGCAACGGAACAAATGATACAAAATCTTTTTACAAATCTTAAAATATATCCTAATATACCTATCTTTAGTCCAACTGACGGTACGATTATTAAACTTAATGCATATCCCGGAAAAAGTAGCAAACCATCATCAGCCCTTTTTGTTATACAAAAGAAAGGGGCTTATTGGCTTGAGAGTGATCTACCGTTAGATAAGACAAAGCTACTTAAAGAGAAAGAGATAGTTACCATAAATATTGATGGTAAGGAGTATAAAAGTAGCATAGTTCAAATAGCACCTATTTTAAATCAAAAAAATCAAACTAGGCATGTTAGGCTAACAATTTCACAAGATAGCGATCTTTTGCCAGGTATGAGAACAAACGCTACACTGGTTCTACAAAAAGATGTGTTAAAGATAGAGCAAAAAGCAGTTATCAAATATAATGGAAAACACACTCTTTTTATCAAAAAAGATAATAAGTTTATAAATATACCGATCGAAGTTTTAGGTGAGGATAGTAGATACTACTATATAAAACCGAGTAAAGAGTTGAAAAATATACCGATTGTTGTTTCATCTGTTGCAGTACTAAAAAATATGTTGGGGGAGGATGATGAATAAATTAATCAAAACGGCACTTTCTCAACGCCTGTTTATTATGATTTTGGCACTAGTGATTTTAGGCTTTGGTGTAAAATCCTATAAAGAGTTACCCGTGGATGCTTTCCCCGATATCTCTCCTACACAAGTTAAGATTATCTTAAAATCTGATGGTATGACACCTTCTGAGATGGAGTCAAGAGTTACTATTCCCATAGAGATGAAAATGGTAGGTATTCCGCACGAAAAGATTATGAGATCTATCTCTAAGTATGGTTTGTGTGATATCACTATAGATTTTGAAGAGGGAACGGATATTTATTGGGCGAGACAACAAGTTAGTGAGCGACTCAATGATATAAAAGATGAACTTCCAAAAAATCTCACAGGTGGTTTAGCACCCATTAGTACACCTTTGAGTGATATTTTAATGTTTACGATCGAGTCTGATAAGCTTACTCTTATGGAGAAACGGGAGCTTTTAGATTGGGTAATAGCACCAAAGATTAGATCAATTAGTGGTGTAGCGGAAGTAAATGCACTTGGCGGTAAAGTAAAAACTTACGAAGTTGTGCCGGATTTAAAAAAGATGCAAACTTACAAGATTTCACTAGATGATATATTTATGGCACTGGAAAAAAACAATCAAAATGATGGTGCCGGTCGCATCACGCAAGGTGTAGAAAGTATTTTGATAAGAAGCGTAGGTAAACTAAAGGGTCTTGAAGATATAAAATCTCTACCGGTTGCAAATATCGATGGTAAAGTGATTACGATTTCTGATGTCGCTCAGGTGCATATCGGACACCTTACTCGATCCGGATTTGTTACCAAAGACGGTAAAGGTGAGGCGGTTCAGGGATTAGTACTTGGTTTAAAAGGTATTAATACAACGGTGGTTCTAGACAGGGTGAAAGATGAGTTACAAAAACTTCAAAAGAGTCTGCCTGAAGGTACGACGATTGATATATTTTATGATAGATCTCATCTTGTAAACCTTGCTACTGATACTGTTAAAAAAGCGCTTATAGAAGCAGTGATTTTGATAGTTGTAGTGCTGCTTTTAATGCTTGGAAATTTTGCATCTGCCTTCAGTGTAGCATTAATTCTGCCATTTGCGCTACTTATGAGTTTTATAGCGATGCAATATTTTGGTCTAACCGCAAATCTAATGAGTTTAGGGGGTCTGGCTATCGCCATCGGCATACTTGTTGATTCGGCGGTTGTTATGGTTGAACATATAACTGCCGAACTAGGCAATCCGAAAAATAAAAATGAAAATAAATTATCTATCATTTACCACGCTGCGATAGAGATGGCTCCATCTATCGTAACTGGAGTTTTGATCATTATCATTGTTTTTATGCCGCTTCTATCGCTTGAAGGTCTGGAGGGAAAACTCTTTAAACCTGTGGCTTTAAGTATTGTTTTTGCACTTTTTAGCTCTTTGATACTTGCTCTTACACTCATACCGGTACTTAGCTCTTTTATCCTTAAAAAACGAGAAGATAAAGAGTCTTTTGTTATGAGATATCTTCTTAGATGGTATAAGCCGATACTTGACTTGAGTATCAAACATAGTAAGTTGATTATCGTTTCAGTAGCTATGCTTTTTGTCTCATCACTCTATCTTGCGGCAAATACAGGTAAAACATTTATGCCGACTATGGATGAGGGGAGTATCATTATAGGACTTGAATCTCTACCGTCTATCAGTCTTGAGGAGAGTCGTGCCCTAAATCTTAAGATACAAAAACAACTATTAAAGGATATACCTGAAATCAAAGCTATCATAGCAAGAAGTGGTAGTGACGAACTAGGTCTTGATCCAATGGCTCTTAATGATACAGATACTTTTTTAGTACTAAAACCAAAAAGCCAATGGGAAAAACCTTCTAAAGATTGGTTAATAAAAAAGATCAGAAAATCACTTGATAACTTTGTAGGAGTTGAATATAGTTTTACGCAACCGATTGAAATGCGTGTATCGGAAATGCTTACAGGTGTTAGGGGTGATGTGGCTATTGATATTTTTGGACAAGACAATGATGTTTTGGAAAAGATAGCACAAAAGATTAAAACTATTTTGGAAAAGGTTGAAGGAAGTAGTGATGTCTATAAGAAAGCAAATGAGGGAATCGAATATTTTGAGTTAAGATTTAATAAAAAAGCCTTAGGCTACTATGGTGTTGATGAAGAGGAGATAGGTGTATTTTTAAAAACGATGATTACAGGCACACAAAAGGGTATCATACAAGAGGGTATGCGTCGTACTCCTTTGATAGTTAAAGGAAAAAGACAAATGCAAAATTCACTTGACTCGCTTAAAAACCTCTTCTATATTTTACCGGATGGAACAAATATACCATTATCAAATTTGGTAAAGTTTGTTACGACACAAGGACCTGTTCAGATAGAGCACGAAAATGGTTATAGAAAAACTGTTGTTCAAACAAATGTTGAGGGAAGAGACCTTGTAAGTTTTGTTGATGACATAAAATCAAAAATAGAGAAGGATATTAAGTTACCTGCAGGATATTATATAACTTACGGAGGGGAGTTTGAGAATCAACAAAGAGCTATGAAAAGGCTTATGTTTATTGTACCTATTACCCTCTTTTTGATATTTATTCTTCTCTTTGTATCATTTGGATCGATAAGACAAGCTGTCATAGTTATGATCAATGTACCTCTAGCACTTATAGGAGGATTTGCCGGATTATATTTTAGCGGTGAATATATGTCGGTACCGGCGTCGGTCGGTTTTATCGCATTACTTGGTATAGCCGTGCTTAATGGAGTGGTGCTTGTCAATTACTTTAACTACCTAGTCGATGATGGATATGATATAGAGGAGGCTGTGAAAATAGGGAGTATAAGACGGCTTAGACCGGTACTTATGACCGCGATGATAGCGGCACTTGGGCTTTTGCCTTTGCTTTTTGCTACCGGTCCGGGTTCTGAAATTCAGAGACCTTTGGCGATAGTGGTTATCAATGGACTAATCTCATCTACTATTTTGACGCTGATAATATTGCCAATTCTCTATATTATTACCGGGAAAAAGATGCGGAGCATACATTAAAGTGGTATCGAGATATAAGATTTTATGATATAATTGCAAACAAAAGCCGTTTTATAAAGAATAACTGAAACGGCAGAAAAAAAGATAAAAATATATAGGTAGTGTGTTTGATCCTTGAAGTGCTCTTTAGAAAGCAAGAGCACTTTGAAGATGAAACAAAGGTTTCATC
>JALWLO010000049.1 GCA_027084135.1 Campylobacterales bacterium
TTAGTAATGTTAATATTTAAAACATTTCAAAATTAAAAGGAAGTAGTGATGAAAAGAGTTTTACTAGTCTCTATAATGGCTTCGACTCTTCTGTTTGGTTCTCCAAAACCTTATGAATTTGGTATAAATCTGGGAGTTACCTCTATCAAAAATGAAGGTGGTATGGAGTTGAAAAATCCTACTTTTGGTATGGCACTTCAATATAATCCTAAAAACTCTGATGTAAAAGCAAGACTTGATGTGGAGTACTCTTCACTGCAAGATGTTGAAGATCTGTTTAAAGATGATAGGAAAAATGTCGATTCTCTTCTTAGAACATCTATCAACGGTCTATATGAGTTCAATGATGACAAATATCACAGACTCTTGCCGTACATCTTAGCCGGTGCTGGGTATGAGAGAGTAGGACACGGTACAGACAAATATGCATTTGACTCAAATCCCTTTGTTCAACTGGGAGGCGGTTTGAAATATCTGGTAACACCAAACTGGTCAACTAAATTTGAGTTAAAAGCGCTTCAGATAGTAGGAGGCGATAAAGAGGAGAAAAATGAGGTTATTGCAACTTTGGGGCTTGCATTTCCGTTTGGAGAGTACCATCACAGACCGGACTTTGTAGATAGCGACGGAGACGGTGTTGTCGATGAGCTGGATAAGTGTCCAAATACCCCGAAAGAAACGAGAGTTGACGGATCAGGTTGTCCACTTCCAAAACCTGTTAAACAGACTATCGTCAAACAAGTTATTGAGCCGGTACCGCTCAACTTTGACAACGAAGAGTGTCCTATCAAAACCGATCTTCCGGATCGTGATAGAGACGGTGTGGAGGATAGCATCGATCAGTGTCCAAATACACCGTGCGACTTCTCGGTTGATAAAAACGGATGCCCTGTAAAAGCGATCCTTAGAATCCACTTTGATACCGCAAAATGGAACATCCGACCCGAATCTTTACCGAAAGTGAAGAAGTTTGCAGATTTCCTACTCAAAAACAAAGGTTCTCTTGTCACCATAGAGGGTCATACAGATTGGAGAGGAAGTGATTACTACAATATGGTTCTATCTAAGAAAAGAGCTGAAAGCGTGAGAAAGAAGCTGATCGAATTTGGTGTTAGTCCATCTAGACTAACAGCTATCGGAAAAGGAGAAAAAGAGCCTATCGCAACAAACAAAACAGCTGAAGGAATGGCGAAAAACAGAAGGATAGAGGTTCACCTTACCTATCCTACCGAACTCAAAGGAGGGAAAAAATAATGAAAATATTAAATACAACTCTAATGTCCTTGCTTCTTGCGGGATATATAGTCAATTTTAGTGGATGTCTGGATGATAGAACATATTTTGATAATGGGAAAAGTAGTCTAAAGCCGACAAATCTTCACCCTACACCGGATGATAGTGATGGAGACGGGCTCAGTAATGAACGAGAAAAGGAGTTAGGAACAGATCCTAACAATCCTGATAGTGACGGTGACGGTATAGTTGATGGCGGAGAAGTTGACACTACCAAAACAGACCCTAAAAACCCCGATACTGACAGTGACGGACTAAAAGATGGAGATGAAGTCTTTACGCACGATACCGATCCAAACAACCCGGACACTGACGGTGATGGTTTAAATGACGGTGATGAAGTCAATAAATATCACACCGATCCGAAAAATCCAGATACTGACGGTGACGGTTTAAATGACGGTGATGAAGTCAATAAATTAGGAACCGACCCACTCAAAAAAGATACCGACAATGATGGTGTAAGTGACGGACTTGAAGTAAGAGGAGCTATCACAAAAGATGAGTTTAGAAAAGATCAAAACGGCAATGAGTATGGAGTAGATAATCCTGCAAATACACACCACAAAGATAATCCTGATGTCATCGATGCGCTAGATCCGATGAATGATAGTGACATGGATAAGCGACCAAATAGACCCGAAACCGTCAAAGGAACTGATCCGCTAGATCCTGAAAGTTTCTACCCTTGGATCTATGAGACACCAAAAGGTAAAAAGATGGTTGAAGCGGGGTTTGTCTATGTACCGGCAGTTGATGAAAGGGGCGGCTTTTGGATGAGTCAATATGAAGCCAGAGCGACACAAGATCCTGTAACGCCTGATTACGGTGACAACTTCAATAACTTCGTCAATGCCCACTTTAGTGTGCTCAATGCCGATAAAGCCAGCGGTTACGATAGAGACAACTCTTCCGGTATCCCACTCTATAAAGCGGTTTTTAACAATAACGGTGAAGCTTATAAAGGTATCTACGCTTTTGAAGCGGCAGCAATACTCGATGCCTCCCAAATAGAGGGCGGTTGGCATATCAGCATGCCAAGTATAGAGGAGTATGAGCATCTACTCAAACTCTTTGATGCAAGCAGAGAAGCAGATACGGTGAAAAACGGTATTTTATATAATGACGGCTTGGTCGAAGAGGATTATACAGCAAAAGTCTATGACCTCAAAAATAGCGTTCATGAGTTCACATCGACACTCGTGAAGCTTGACGGATTTGTAAAACCAAACTGGTGGAGCGGAACACTCTATCGTCCTGCAAGCGATGAGGGGGCATATGCAGGTTCGGCAACAAGCGGTCAAACCGGTGCCAACGATCCGTACGCCGTTGTGATAAAAAGAAACGATGGAACCGATATAAGATTTGGTATCTCTTGGGGTGACACGAGAAGAATAGGCTTTAGAGCTGCATCAAGCTACATAAAAGAGTCAGATCAGTAACATTTTCTCTCAAAATATGTTAGAATTTGGATTAAAAACCAAATTCTGACAAAAGGAGGGAAAAATGATCAATGTTGTCTGTCCAAACTGCTTACAAACCAATCGAATACCCAAAAAAGATAGTTACTCCAAAGCCAACTGCGGTAAATGCAAACACTCACTTCTCGATACAAAGCCGAGAGATGTGGATCACGAAGCATTTTTAAAACATATCGCAAACAATGACATCCCCGTTGTCGTTGACTTCTGGGCGCAGTGGTGTGGACCGTGTCGTATGATGGCTCCAAGTTTTGAAGCCGCGGCGGCTAAACTCCCCTTAAAAGCACGTTTTTTAAAGGTAAATACTGAAGAAAATCAAATCACCCCTTCCGGGTTTGGCATCAGAGGAATACCGACGGTTATCCTTTTTAAAGATGGCAAAGAGGTCGATCGCATAAGCGGTGCGATGCCCGAAGAGCAACTTCTAGCTTGGGTACAAAGACACCTATAAATAGAGAATTCTATTCTCTATTTCTCCTGTTATCCGTTGACTTGAGATAAAATGAGAGACCAAAAAGCAAGAGCGCGATACCTCCAAGCAAATAGACTGAATAGACGATCTTATCCGGTCCGATAATCGCAAACTTAAAGACGAGCATCAACGCCTCTATCGCCAAAGCGATGATGATAGAACCCAAAAACTTGATCATCGTTAGATGAATATCTTTATTTTTCGGGTCATGCCTTTTGAGCACCTCCTCCTCAAATATCGTCTTCACAAGATCAAATATCGCAAGCGAGAGGGTGATGAGGATGGTAGCTTCAAACATCTGTTTGATCTCAAGCTTATCTATATCAAGACCAAATGTCGCTATCGCTTTCACTCCATGAAAAAAGAGTAAAAATGAGACAAAAGCCAATGCAAAAGAGAAGATGCCGTAGGTGATCTTTGAAACATTGGCAAATGCAAAATCAAGCCCTGTTGGATGAGCAAACTTGAGTATCTCATGGAGTGGTAGATCGATACAGACGACATAGTGCAGTCGCTTCTTATCGTCATATACGGGATATGATGCGGTTACGACTAGCTCATTTGTGAGTTTTGAGGGGTATGGATTTGTAATGACACACTTTTTTTCTTTCACCGCTCTATAAAAATAGGCTCTATGGCTGTTATCTTTATGATCACCTATTCTAAAGTTAGGATTATTTGAGAGATTGTTTCCAATCTGCCTGCCGTGAGAGTCCAATATATATAAAGCCTCTATCTTTATCGCCTCTTTTTGGATATTTTTCAACCCTTGCCTTATCGTTTCGAGATCAGGGTTTGGAAGATAGTTTGGTATGCTTCTACTAAGAAGCAGACACATATAGGCTCTCACCTGCGGTCGGACTAATTCAAACTCTCCAATATCGGTAATCTGCATCATAACTCCTTTAATCCCTCAAAAACTTTTTGAGGGAAATTTTTGCTTTTTTATCTATACCGTAGTATACCAAATCCAAGTACTCTTTTATCTCTTTATAGGGTACGCCTCTGCTTTTTGAGTATCTTTGTAGTTGATAGTAGGGTATCTTCGTACTAGAGCGAAGAAATCTCTTGCTAAGCTTTTTATAAAACGCTCTCTTTTTATGGGCACAAAGCCTCGCAAAGACAAAGGGGCGTCTATATCTCTCCCACCATATCGACGCTAAATCCATATAGCTCTGCGGTGATTCGAGATAGGCTTTTAGCGCTTTATCTCCTATGATCACTTCACCTTCGAGTCCTAGCTTTTTTGAAAGCCTGTTTGACGAGGCTGAGTGGGGATCGCCCTTTGAGACACCCGGCTTTAAGATCACACTTTTGATCTCACTTTTCGCCACTATACCTATATCGAAACAGCTATTACTATATCGTTTACTCTCAATTGAAGAGATAAATGCCGCTTGTATCTTTCTTGCTTTAAACTTTTTATTGATATTAGAGGGAAAATCTCTTTTATACGCTATCGCCTGTTTGATCTGAGTTGAGGGGATATATCGTTTGACAAATATCCAAAACGGGAGCAGATTGATATAGTCTATCTTTCCAAAAAGCACTGATCACCTAACTTTTTAGAGAGATTATATCAAAAAAGAGTTTATCTAAAGCTCTTTAGGGATCTACCCTAAAGACTATTTTTTAACGGCGTCTAATACTTTTGAAGCTTTACCGTCAGTTTTTGTATCCGCAGCCTCTACAGCTTTCTCTTTCGCCTTTTCAACCGCTTGATCTTTAAGCGCATCTTTACTTACATCGGTAGGTGCGCCTTTGACAACATCCGTCGCCCCTTTTGCAGCATCCCTTGCACTATTTGTAACACTCTTAGCACCGTCCGTTACTGAGCCTACCCCTTTTGAAACCGCACTTGTAGCACCTTTTGCCGCACCACTTACTGCATCTGTGGTACTCTTGGCTACACTACTTGCCGCATCAGTTGCCGCGCAACCGCTAAATAGTGAAAGAGTAAGTGCCGTTGAAATGATAACTCCAACCATTTTTCCTCCTATTTATTTCTTATGCTTATTATAATGAAATTTATATAAGAGTTTTTATATAAAAGTTTATT
>JALWLO010000050.1 GCA_027084135.1 Campylobacterales bacterium
GAGTTGTTTTTTTTTTTTTTTTTTGAGTGAGAAATGAAGAATTTCGTGTTGAAGAGTTCTGTTTTAGCTGCAGCATTAGTTGTAGCGATGAGTGGTTGTGCTGAGAAGCAAAAATGTGATACGGTAAGTCAAGTGACAAAAAAAGCTCCAGCAAAAGTTGAAGCTAAACCTGTTGTAAAAAGAGTTACAGCTCCGGCACCTGCAAATGTATCTGTAAGTGGAGGAGACCTTTATCCGCCAAATGCTGTTCCGGGTCACTGTTATGCGAGAGTTTTATTACCTGCAAAATATAAAACTGTAACAGAGAAGGTACTTGTAAAAGATGCCGGTGAGAAGATCCAAGTAATCCCTGCAAAGTATGGTTACAAAACTGAGAAAATACTTGTAAAAGAGGCCGGTGAGAAGATCGTTCCGGTTCCTGCAACTTATAAAACTGTAACAGAGAAAGTACTTGTAAGCCCTGAAACAGAGAAGATCGTTACTGTTCCTGCAAAATATAAAACTGTAACAGAGAAAGTTCTTGTTGAGCCTGCGAGTACTGTATGGAAAAAAGGTAGTAGCAGTAGATCTAACAGATGTAGTAGTACTGATTGTGACAGAATCCCTGGTGAGACCGGTGAGGTTATGTGTCTAGTAAATAAACCGCCTAAATATAGAACGATTACAAAAAGAGTAATGGTATCTCCTCCAACTACAAAAGTTGTTAAAATACCAGCAGTTTACAAAACTGTTACAAAAAGAGTGATAGATAAGCCTGCAACTACAAAAGTTATACCGATTCCACCGGCACATAAAACCGTAAGGCCGAAAACTACCATTCAGCCTGCACAAACGAAAAAAATAACAACTCCACCGGTATATAAAACTGTAACGAAAAAGGTGAAAGTTGAAGATGCTAAACTTGTGTGGAGAGAGACTAAGTGTAAATCTGTAAGATACTAACTCTCGCTTTACATAAAATAGGGGGTTTACCCCTATTTTCTACTACTCTATGCTTCGTTGCGTTATATGTAAATCATATTCATTATCGATTATATGTAAACATTGTCAAGATACACTATTGCAACCCAATATCACTAAAAGGATTATAGATGGTGATTTTGAGGTCTATAGTTTTTACAAATATAGCGATATCGCACCACTTATCAAAACAAAACATAGATTTATCGGAGCCTCGATCTATAATATTTTGGCGAAGAACTCATTTAGAAAATTTGCACTAGCCTTTAGTACTAAAGAGGATAATAATAGACCTTATGCGCTAGGTATCGATGATAGAGTTGATAGCGGGTACTCTCACACCGCAATACTTGCAAAAGCACTCAAGTCAAAGAATATCAAACCGATTTTTGGAAAATTAAGAGCAAAAAACCGTGTCAACTATTCCGGACAGACTTTGGAGTATAGACTCTCTCATCCAAGGGATTTTAAATATACATTTAAACAAGATGTGGAGCTGATTTTAATAGATGATATCATCACCACAGGTACTACACTAAAAGAGGCTAAAAATGTCATAGAAAAAAGTGGAGCAAAAGCCCTATTTGCGCTAACTTTAGCTGATGCAAAAGATGCATAATAAGATAAGAATAATTTCGATAAAATAGAATAATTTTATATAGAAGGTTGCACATGGCAAATCTATTTGAAAATAGTGAAGGTATAGATAATATCAATATCGAAGAGTCGATAAAGACAAGTTACTTAGACTACTCTATGAGTGTTATCATCGGTCGTGCGCTTCCGGATGCGAGAGACGGTCTTAAACCGGTTCACAGAAGAATACTCTATGCGATGAGTGAGCTAAATCTCACTTCAAGAGCTCCCTATAAAAAGTCTGCCCGTATCGTCGGAGATGTGATCGGTAAGTACCACCCGCACGGAGATACTGCGGTGTATGATGCACTTGTAAGGATGGCGCAACCCTTCTCTATGCAGCAGCCTCTTATCGACGGACAGGGAAACTTCGGTTCCATAGATGGAGATAACGCCGCCGCTATGAGATATACCGAAGCACGGATGACGCAAATCTCAGAAGAGCTATTAAGAGATATCGATAAAGATACGGTTGACTTTGTACCAAACTATGATGATAGTATGACTGAACCTGATGTCCTTCCCTCAAGGGTGCCAAATCTTCTCCTAAACGGCTCAAGCGGTATAGCGGTAGGTATGGCCACCAATATCCCGCCGCATCGCTTAGATGAGCTTATAGATGCGCTTTTGCTTTTGATAGACTCTCCTGAAGCTTCCGTTGAAGAGTTGATGACTCATATCCAAGGTCCGGACTTTCCGACTGCCGGTGTCATATATGGTAGAAAAGGTATCATAGATGCTTACACTACCGGTAGAGGAAGGATCAAGATAAGGGCAAAAACCCATATCGAGACAAAGAAAAACAGAGAGATGATCGTGATCGATGAGCTTCCTTATCAGGTCAATAAAGCCAAACTCATCGAAACGGTAGCCGCACTTGTGAGAGATAAGCAGATAGATGGAATATCTGAGATCAGAGATGAGTCGGATCGTGAGGGTATAAGAGTGGTTATAGAGCTTAAAAAAGATGCGATGAGTGAGATAGTACTAAACCAACTCTTCAAGTCCACCACGATGGAGATGACATTTGGTATCATCCTTCTTGCGATAGTCAATAAAGAGCCAAAGATTTTTAACTTAAAAGAGCTTCTAGAACTCTTTTTAAACCATAGAAAAACGGTTATTATCAGAAGAACGATATTTGAGCTTGAGAAGGCAAAAGCGAGAGCACATATCTTAGAGGGTCTAAAAATCGCCCTTGACAACATCGATGAAGTGATCAAAACGATTCGAGCCAGCAAAGATACACCTGAGGCAAGAAGCGCTTTGATGAAGAAGTTTGGATTGAGCGAAGCACAAGCTTCGGCGATCCTTGATATGAAGCTCAACCGTCTTACAGGGCTGGAGAGAGACAAGATAGAGGAGGAGTATCAAGCTCTTATGGCGGAGATCGAGAGACTCAAAGCGCTACTAAAGAGCGAACAACTCCTTAATGAACTTATCAAAGAGGAGCTTATCGAGATCAAAGATAAATTCTCAACTCCAAGAAGAACCCAGATCGTTGATGATTATGATGAGATAGATGTCGAAGATCTTATCCCAAATGAGCCGATGGTAGTAACAATCACCCATAGAGGTTATATCAAAAGAGTTCCTCTAAAGCAGTATGAAAAACAAAATAGGGGAGGTAAGGGTAAAACGGCACTCACGACATATGAAGATGACTTTATCGAAAACTTTTTTGTCTCAAATACTCACGATACTCTGATGTTTGTGACCAATTTCGGTCAACTATATTGGCTAAAAGTGTATAAGATACCAGAAGGCAGTAGAACTGCAAAGGGTAAAGCGGTCGTAAATCTCATAAACCTGCAACCTGAAGAGAAGATAAGAGCCATCATACCTACGACCGATTTTGACGAGAGCAAATCTTTGGCATTCTTTACCAAAAACGGTATTGTCAAGAGAACAAACCTGAGTGAGTTTAAAAACATCAGAAGTGTCGGAGTAAGAGCGATCACTCTTGATGAAGATGATACTTTAGTCGATGCTAAAATCGTGATGCCGGAAGATAAGTATCTATTTGTCGCTACCAAAAAGGGTATGTGTATCAGGTTTCTCAAAGAGGATGCCAGAGAGATGGGTAGAGCCGCTAGGGGAGTTACCGCTATTAGATTTAAAGAGAAGGATGATGAGGTAATAGGAGCGGTTGTTATCAGAGATGAAAATGAAGAGATACTTACTGTCAGCCAAAAAGGTATCGGAAAGCGAACGACCGCAAGCGAATATAGAGAACAAAAGAGAGGCGGTAAAGGTGTGATCGCCATGAAGTTGACCCCTAAAACCAAAGATTTAGTCGGTGTAGTACTGGTTGATGAAGATAAAGATCTGATGGTGCTCACTTCTACCGGTAAGATGATACGCGTCGATATGCAATCTATCAGAAAAGCGGGAAGAAATACAAGCGGCGTGATTGTGGTGAGAGTCGAAGGTAGTGATGTGGTATCAAGTATAGCGAGATGTCCGAAAGAGAGTGAGATAAGCGGAGAGAGTGGAGAGGATAACCCTTCAGTGATAGAGTAGTATGGCAAAAATAGTTTTCGTTTTACTGCTGGTATCACTCTCTCTTTTTGCCAAGGATTTTAGATCCGATCCCAAGGTGAAACGATTTATCCGTATGATGGTGAAAGAGTATAACTTCAAGCCGTCATACCTAGATGAACTATTTAGAGATGTTGAAGTGGAAAATATCTCCCTTAAGATCTACTCACCCAAAAAGAGAAAACCTACAAAAGCGCTAAAAAAACGCTACCCTTACCACGGCTCTTGGGATAGATATGTCAAACTAAAAGTAACTCCCAAAAGGGTAGAGCAGGGAAAAGCGTTTCTAAAAAAGTATAAAACTGCTTTCAAAAAGGCTGAGAAAAGGTATGGAGTACCTGCCGAATATATTGCCGCTATTATAGGCATAGAGAGTATGTACGATATCAATAGAGGGAAGATCTATGTCTTTAACGCTCTTGTAACCCTCGCCTTTAATAGCCGTAGAGAGAAGTTCTTTCAAAAAGAGTTGGCTGATTTTATCCAGCTCTGTTATGACAATAAGATAAATCCAAAGCGTGTCAAGGGCTCCTATGCCGGTGCGATAGGTTACGGGCAATTTATGCCGAGCAACTATAAGGCGTACGGAGTCGATTTTAACAACGATGGAAAGCTAAGTATGCAACACCCTGTAGATGCGATAGGAAGTATCGCCAACTATCTTAAGAAAAACGGTTGGAGAAAGGGAGAGCCGGTAGCGGTTAGAGCAAGATATAGAGGGCTTAGGTTTAAAAAATTAAAAACAGGCTATAAAAAGTTATATTCTCAAAGCTACCTCAAGAGACTCGGTATCGTACCGAGAGAAAAGTGGAACTATAAGAGAAAGGTTCGACTGATAAAGTTGGATCGTGTGAAGTATGATGAGCTGTGGTTGGGTGCCAAAAACTTTTATGTTATCACAAGGTACAACCATAGCGCATATTACGCTATGAGTGTGCATCAACTCGCCACAAAACTCAAAGGTGCTATTTAACCGTTATACTCTCCTCCTATAATACATTTACAATCACTATCACCTTACAGGGATAGAGATTGTAATGGGTTTGTGTTAGTATAAAGAGGGTTGATGTTGCCCCTTTTACAATTCACAGTCAATGGC
>JALWLO010000051.1 GCA_027084135.1 Campylobacterales bacterium
CTTTGACCTCTAACTGCTCTTTTGCGATTTCCTTATTTTGTCTCTCTAGTTGAATAAGTTGGTATTTGGAACTTTTGTAGCTCTTTATCGACGGTATGATAAATATCAGTAGAACTAGAAGCACAAATATTAAAAAAACCAGTACATATATAAGAAATTTTATTGTATTGCTATTTTCACTTTTTGCCATCTGTACACTTCTCTTTCTCAATTTTATTGATCGAGGTAAATCTATACCTACCAATACGACCGTCAAATTCAAAATTGACTTCACTACTGCTAAAGATAGACTTTAACGGCGGTTCTAACAGTAGCCTATAGGCATCTTTTGTGGTTGTTTGCCCGACAATCTCTAAGCTATCTTTTTTCATAGTGACTTTATCGAGTACGATTTGATCCGGAACAAGATTGAAGAGATTTTTCACACTCTTTTTTAAGAGCTGGTTGGATCCGTTGATCTCTTTCGCCAAGATCAACTTCATCTGTAAAGTTTTATACTCATCTTTGAATCCATTGAGTGAGGAGAGTAGAGTTTGACTAGCCTTTTTCTGCTCCTCTAGCTTACTTTCGAGCGAAGAGGCTTTTAGACGCAAATAGATACCGTACCCTAGTACTAAAGTAGCCATCACTATAAAAAAGATAAGCCACATCTTCGTCGCTCTGCTTATGATAGCTTTTTTACGAGGATTGATATAGCTATACATTTATGATAGTACCTCCATCATAGATAGTTCTAGCATCGCACTATTTACACTGATATTTTGTGCCGTCGTATCTAAAAGAAGTTCATCTTGAAGATGGTTGAGCACTCCTTCACTGATACCGGCGTCGTCATATATCCTCACACTATTGATAAAACTGCTATCATAGTTATCATTTGAGTAGAACTCTTTGAGAGAGCTGTCTATATACTTGATGATCCTCTTATCCTGCTCATCTAAGATCACATCCTCTAAAAGGTTGCTGCTAAAATCATTATCGCTTCCGGCATCACCGATATCATCTAGCTCTATATCACTATCATCAAGTTCCAAATCACTATCATCAAACTCTATCCCCTCATCCAAATCGACATCATCATAGTCACTCGTTAAAAGATTTTCATCTTTCGCTACATTTAAAAATGATCCGTAAAGAAGCTTGCCCTCTCGCTCTATCATCAAAGTAATCGCATTTTTAGTATGAAGTATGTAAAGAGTAGTCTCTTTAGGATTGTAAGCTTCACTCTCTTTAAAAGCTTTTGTAAAGTAGTCTAGTACTAGAAAGGGTGAAAAGATAAAATCAAGCCCGATCTTAGCAAAAAGCTTCTCCGCCCATTTGATATCGATATATGTCGCATACATCAAAAATCTATCCTCTACACAGATCGTTTTGACACTTTTTTTATCAATATTGTACTTTTCAAGGCTATCGACATCACATCCGGGAATAACACCTTGTCCAAAAGTGTTTAAAAAGAGTGAAATATAGGTATTTTCATAATCCTCTTGCAACTTTTGCAAAAATGATGTAACCTTCTCTCCTAGATTATCTTTACTCGGGATATCAAAATTGAACTCTTCAAGATGGAGCATCTTACTATTTTTGACGATTTTATGTTTGATTTTACACCTATCTTCAAAGACCATCACAGATACAAACTGATTGACTAGTCTCTTTTTTATCGTGTTAACCAAACTCATCATCACTCCTACACAACGGGTGCGCACTTTTATAGTTTTCCATCTTGGATGAGTTACTAAGTTTCGTATAGATCTGAGTAGTACTAAGAGAACTATGACCTAATAGTTCACTCACATCCGTTATCCTTGCCCCGCGGTTGAGCAAGTCTGTGGCAAATGAGTGTCTAAGCTGATGCGGAGTGGCTTTGATACCTATCTTTTTAAATATCTTGCCGACTCTATATCTGAGTTGATTTTGAGTAAGAGGCTTACCATCCTTCTCAAAAAGGTACTCCCCTACTCCAAAATCCCTCTCATACTCGTTTAGTAAACTTCGTAATTCATCCAACATTGGTATTTGACGTATTTTATCACCTTTTCCTTTAACACTCACCCAACTATCACTTATAGATTCTCTCTTTAAAGTTACAAGTTCGCTGATACGGATACCGAGTCCATAGAGCATATAGATAAGTAGCCTATCCTCTTTAGAACAGCTCTTTAGTGCCTCCATAAGATGGGTAGTAGCTATCGGTTTGGGTAGGGAGCTTGGAAGTTTGATGCTCTCATCACCTTTGAGCTTTATCAAAACCCCGTTATCTTTGAGATATGCTACAAAACTTCTAAAGACTGAAATCTTTTTATAGATACTCTTTTTGCTTTGACCGATTAATGTGGCTCTGTAAGGAATTAAATCTATTTCATAAGTATCATCGACCAATTTTATCTTGATCTCTTTGAGTGCCTCATCGATAATCTGCTGATAGCTCTTTACGGTATGAGGACTATAAGCTCTGACATGCTCGATGTAGCCAAGATACTCCTCAGCTCTCTTTTTGAAATAACTCGTCATAAATCTTTTTAAACTCGAGATAGTACTTTTTTGCCTCCTCTACCAACGCTTTATCCGTCATTACCGTAGGCGCAAGTTTAGGGTATCTTCCAATAATCACTTCGCACATCATCTTTATCTTTGCTTTGTCTGAAGGGGTTATCACCTTTTTTTGCGTAATTTTTTTGATTTTTGCTAAATAGTTTTTCGCATCATTGATATAATCAGCTATCTGGATCGATATCTTACTTTGCGCCAAGATCGATATCGCCATTCGATTATAGGGATCCTCATCAAACGCCTCTCTCGCCAAACGGCGTGCCGATTCATAATCCCCCACCATATATTTATATCTCGCCTTTATCGATTTTGTATAGGAGCTTGATGAAGTAGAGAGAAAGAGCGCAACCGCAGCACTAAAGAGCAAAATAGAGATGATGATTGTTTTAAACATTTTCATTGAGTTTCTCCTTTATCAGCCGCTTCGCCTCATTCATCTCAAGCCCCTCTAAACTAAAAAAGTCACTCGCATAAAACTCTATCGTACTAAAGGGCTTAGGTATCATAAACCTATCCCAACTCTGAGTTTCCCAAAATGAGGAAGCTTTATAATTAAAAGCCACTATCTTTAATCTCTTCTTTTGGGCGATCGCCACTATACCGTCAGCAACACTCTGATAGGGACCCTTGGGACCATCAGGAGTGATGGCGATATCATACCCTGTATCGATCAGCTTAAAACTCTCCTTTAAAGCCTTTACACCGCCTCTTGTAGAGCTACCTCTTATGGTATCGAAACGAAAATAGTCCATCACTCTAGCGATAATCTCACCGTCAAAGTGATCGCTGATCATCACCCCTATTTTACCATCTTTTTTCAACGCTTTGTAGAGATAGGGAGCAAGAAGGAGTTTTCCGTGCCAAAAAGCGACGATAAAGGGCTCATCTGGTAACGCTTTGGGAAGATGAAATCGCTTCTTAGTACTAAAGTAGAGAACTCTGATAAAAAGGTATATAAGAGGTGGTAAAATCTTTACGGCAATGGATCTTCTTCGCTCTTTAGTCAATAACTTTGCCATGAAGCGCCGTTCTTCTAGGATACTCTATCAGCACCTCTTTCGTTTTACCCAGTAGCTCTTCACTACCCTCCACCATCACCATAAAGCCGTTATCACTCCTGCCGGCAACCCTTCCGCCGCTCTTTAACTCCTCAAAATAGACCTCAAAGACTCTTCCTTTGGTAGCATCCGTGATCTCATCGAGTATCTCATTGTGTCTTCTTTGAAGCGTCGATAGTCTTCTATCGGCTATCTCTTTAGGTATCTGGTTTTCAAACTCAGCCGCTTTAGTTAAGGGTCTAGGAGAGTACTTAAAGCTAAAAATCTGCTCGAACCTCACCTGCTCTATCACATCCATCGTCTCTAAAAAATCCTCTTCGCTCTCACCCGGAAACGCCACGATAATATCGGTACTAATTCTCACATCCGGCACCATCTCTCTAAGCTTAAAAGCCCTGTCTAAAAACCACCCTTTCGTATAACCCCTCTTCATCTCCTTAAGTATTTTAGTAGAGCCGCTCTGCAGAGGCATGTGCATATTTTTACATACTTTTGGATTGTTCGCAAACAGTTCTAAAAACTTATCATCCATATGGAGCGGATGCGGTGACGTAAATCGTATTCTCTCCACCTCCTCTATCTCACTCACCATCTCCAAAAGATCGCTAAAATCTCTACCGTTATCGTTGTAGTTATTGACATTTTGACCAAGAAGCATGATCTCTTTTGCACCGCTTTGGGCCGCCTTTCTTGCCTCTTGGATAATCAAATCGGCGGGGATCGCCACCTCTTTGCCTCTGGTATGAGGAACGATACAGAAACTGCACTGCTTATCGCAACCGATGGAGATATTGATCATCGCTTTGTAGAGGGAGTTTCTAAAATCACCGAAAGTAAAACTGCTCTCATCATAGTTGATATCGACCTCCACCGCTCCCTTTTTATCTAAGACATCGCGTATCTTTGAGACATTTCTAGCCCCAAGCACAAAGTCCACAACCGGCGCTCTTTTGATGATCTCCTCACCCAAGTGGCTCGCCGTACATCCGCACACTCCTATCTTGGCACCCTCTTTTCTCTTTTTGGCAAAGACTCCGATCTCGGAAAAGAGTTTTTGTACCGGCTTTTCTCGAACCGAGCAGGTGTTGATCAAGATAAGATCCGCATCCTCCATCGTAGAAGTGAGTCTAAAATCCTCTTTTTGTGTGAGTTCTGCGATGATATGCTCACTGTCGCGCTCATTCATCGCGCAACCGAGCGTCTCGATATATAACTTTTTCATCTATTGTAAAATATGAACCTCATAGATATAGTCATTTTCATCAAGTCCGTACTTGACCTCTCTTAGATAGACGCTATACCCCTTATCTTCTAGTTTTTCTACCAACTCTACCAGATCTTTATGAGCGTTGTCTCTATCGAAGTAAAATATTTTGCTACCGCTCTCTTTGAACTCTTTTTCGATCTCTTTGATCCCTATGGCATCACTCTTTTTATCTTCTAAGCTCTCTTTAGCCAACTTTAACTTCATCTTATAT
>JALWLO010000052.1 GCA_027084135.1 Campylobacterales bacterium
GTAAATAGCAACAACTTCTTCTCCTTCAACAACTCATTTAACTCTTTAATATCTTTATCTTTTATCTCAATATATTTCATTTTCATTCTCTCGAGTTATAATTTTTGTTTTAAACGGCAACTTGTGTTTTGCCAAAGTTAGGGCCTCTCTCGCCAACTCTTCGCTAACACCGGCCATTTCGAATATAATTCTTCCCGGTTTGATATTCATAACCCACTTTTCTACACCACCTTTACCTTTACCCATCCTGGTCTCAAGAGGCTTTTTTGTCAGTGGTTTATCTGGAAAAACTCTGATCCAAGACTTCGCTTGTCTCTTCACATGTCTTGTCATAGCGATCCTTGCCGCTTCGATCTGTCTAGAGTCGATTCTTCCAGCTTCTATTGCTTTGAGTGCTATCTCACCAAAAGCGATAGAGTTTCCTCTATAAGATTTTCCTCTATTTCGACCTTTTTGCTGTTTTCTATATTTTGTTCTCTTTGGCATCAACATAGCTACTGCCCTCTTCTTTTTCTTGGTTTACTTTCTCTTCTTTGGTCTTGGATACCTTTGGCTAGTACTTCACCTTTGAATATCCAAACTTTTACACCTATGATTCCATAGGTTGTATGAGCCTCTGCAAAGCCGTAATCGATTCTTGCTCTTAATGTATGAAGCGGCACTCTTCCCTCTAAATACCACTCTGTTCTTGCCATCTCTGCTCCGCCGAGTCTTCCTGCAACAGAGACTTTAATACCTTTTGCACCGGCTTTAATGGCAGCTTGCATCACTTTTTTCATCGCTCTTCTAAAGGCAACCCTTCTCTCGAGTTGTGTAGCGATATTCTCTGCCGCAAGTTGAGCTGATATTTGAGCTTTTCTCTCCTCTTGGATGTTTACATTTACATCTTTTCCGATGAGTCTATTTAGCTTAGCTCTCAATTTTTCTATATCAGCACCTTTTTTACCGATGATAATACCGGGTCTTGCGGCAACGATAGTCACTCTGAGTTTCTTGGCGGTTCTCTCTATGATAATTTGACTAATACCCGCATAGTAAAGCTCTTTTTTAATAAAAGTTCTTATCTTATGATCTTCACCGATATTTGCTACACTATTTTCAGATGATGGATACCATCTAGAGTCCCAGTTTCTATTTAGACCAAGTCTTAGTCCGATAGGATTTACTTTTTGTCCCATGGTTATGCATCCTTCTTCATATTTTTTAACAACTCTTTAGCCTCATTTTGCCAAGTCTCCTTTATATCTCCTTTGATACCAATCTGCTCATCAAGCTTAGCGATCTCCTCTTTTGACATATTTGCGATCTGCTCTATGGTAGTCACACCAGCTTCTTTAAGCTTCTTCTCTATCGCCGGACCAACACCGCTTAACTGCTTGAGATCTTCATTACTCGGTACTTTTTCTGTTTTAGGTTTTGACTCTTTTGTGTCAGCTTTTTTCGTACTCTCTTTTTTCTCGTTAGTACTAGCTTTAACAGCTTTCTTCTCCTCTTTTGGAGTTTTTTTCGTAGCCGCTTTTTTACTCTTCTCTTCCTCTTTGCCTGCAGGAGCAACCTCTACCATGATATGAGATGTAGGTTTCATTATTCTAGATGCACTTCCTCTGGCACGAGGTCTAAATCTTCTAAGGCTTGGTCCTTTATCCACTCTACATGAAACGATCTCCACCTCTTCAGGCTCAAAATCTCCGTTTGCAACAGCACTTGCGATAACTTTAGATATGATCTTTGCGGCTTTATTTGGCATAAACTCCAAAGACGCAAGAGCAAGTTCCGCATTCATCCCTTGTACTTCTCTCGCAATAAGTCTTGCTTTTGTAGGAGACAATCTGATAAATCTTAATACTGCTCTACTCATACTATCCTACCTTCTTTTGAACTGTACCCTTGTGACCTTTGAAGGTTCTTGTCGGGGCGAATTCACCAAGTTTATAACCTACATGGTTTTCAGTGATATACACAGGAACGAAACTTCTTCCGTTGTGTACATTGATAGTCAATCCGATCATATCCGGTAAAATCATACTTCTTCTTGACCATGTTTTGATCGGTTTCTTGTCTCCACTCTCTTTCGCTTTAAGCACCTTCTTCATGAGATGGTCATCAACAAATGGACCTTTTTTTAGACTTCTTGCCATCTATCTTCCTTTCCTTCTAGAGATAATGAGTTTATCACTAGCTTTTTTTCTTCTTGTTTTATAGCCTTTCGTCGGCATACCCCATGGACTTACAGGATGTCTTGATGAGTTTGTTTTACCCTCACCACCACCGTGCGGGTGATCTATAGGGTTCATCGCTGAACCTCTTGTTTGCGGTCTTATACCTCTATGTCTGTTTCTACCTGCTTTTCCGATAACGACATTTGCCCACTCTTCATTACCGACTGTTCCGATAGTAGCCATACACTCAGCCAGTATCTGTCTCATCTCACCGCTAGGAAGTCTAAGAACCACATATTTCTCCTCTTTACCCATTAGCTGTGCATAACCACCTGCACTTCTTGCGATTTGACCTCCTTTACCTGGCTTCATCTCAATGTTATGGATAATAGTACCTACCGGTATATTTTTAAGTTTCATCGCATTACCCGGCTTGATATCAAGTCCGCCCTCAGCCGCTTGAACTTGGTCTCCCACTTTCACACCTGACGGTTGAAGGATATATCTCTTATCACCGTCAGCATAAGTAACGAGTGCAATCCTACAGTTTCTATATGGATCATACTCGATAGCCGTTACTTTACCCGGGATGCCAAACTTTCTTCTTTTAAAGTCTATGATTCTATACTTCTTTTTAGCACCCGCTTCTCTATGTCTCGAGGTGATTCTACCTCTGTTATTTCTTCCCGCACTTCTTGGAAGAGTCTTTAGCAGTGAAGGCACACTTGGCTTTCCTGTTATATCACTGCTATCTATTACGGTCATATACCTTCTACTAGGTGTATATGGTCTATATGATTTTATCGCCATCTTATGCCTCCAAGCTTTCTATCTTAGCACCCTCAGGTAGCTTGACATAAAACTTTTTATAGTCACCTCTTTTTCCCGGTACACCTCTAAATCTCTTACTTTTACCTTTTTGGTTTAGTGAATTGATCTTTAAAGGTACAAATCCAAAATACTCTCTTAAAACCTCTTTTAAACCGTTTTTAGTCATAGACGGACTTGTTTGAATAACCACAACTCCCTCTTCGTTGAGATTTAGACTCTTTTCTGTATATAGTATAGCTTTTATATCTGTTATATCTGCCATGATTAGACCTCTTTTGTTAGTGCTTCAAAAACACTTTTTTCTATTACTATCGCATCAAAAGCCGCCGCTGTATATCCGTTTAACTCATTTTGCTCTACAAGATAGGCGTTTTGTAGGTTTCTAAATGCTAGATATGTTTTCTCATCTATAAGCTCTTTGACAACAAGTGCGTCTCTTGCATCTATCCCTTTTAAAAAGTTTGCGGCATCTTTTGTTTTTCCTGACTCTATGCTCACACTATCAACCACAAAGAGTTTTCCGTTCTCAGCTTTCTCGTTGATAGCAAACATCAGCGCCAATTTTTTCTGCTTTTTGTTTACTTTTTGGTTATAGTTTCTGTTTGCTTTTGGACCGTGAGCAACTCCACCGCCTACCCAGATAGGGCTTCTCGTTGAACCGGCTCTAGCCCCACCTCTTCCTTTTTGTCTCCAAGGCTTCTTACCGCCGCCGCTAACTTCAGCTCTTGTTTTAGTGTTTGCACTATTTGCTCTCAGTGCAGCTTGGTAAGACTTGATATATAGATATTGGTTATGAGGGTTTATACCTTGAAAACTCTCAGGCAGCTCTATCTCGCCGCTCTTTTCTAATTTATCATTTAGTACTACAGCTTTACTCATTTCACAATCCTTATCTTACCTAAGCTACCGTTTGCACCGGGAATCGATCCTTTAAGCGCGATAATCCCTTTCTCGGCGTCAAAATCAACAATTTCATTTTTTACTGTTACTTTATCAACACCGTAGTGTCCGGGCATCTTTTGTCCGGGCTGTACACGACCTGGCCACTCACACATACCGATAGATCCCACTCTTCTGTGAAATCTCGAACCGTGGCTTGACGGACCGCCTGCAAAGTTATGTCTCTTTACAACACCGCTAAAACCTCTACCTTTTGTCGTAAAGCTACTTTTTACAATCTTTGCTTCACTTAGAGGAGCGGTATCGATATCTCCTGCTTCAGCATTTGCAACTCTCATCGTTACAAATCTATTGAACTCTTTTGGAAGATTATACTTCTTTTGTTGTCCCTCTATGGCTTTGTTGAACTTCTTGCCGTTAGGGTACGCAACTATCGCTCTTCCGTTCTCATCCACTTCACATACTTTAGCCTCAACGATCTTTACCAAAGTAACCGGGATAGAAGGGACATTTATCGTTCTACTCATTCCTATCTTTTGTACAATATACTCCATCTATCTCTCCTTAGTTACCCATCGCTCTAACTTCGACATTTACCTCAGGGGCAAGATCGAGCTTCATAAGCGAATCAACAGTATCGGTTGTAGCTGAGACTATATCGATAAGTCTACAGTGTATCCTTATCTCAAACTGCTCTCTACTATCTTTATTTACATGCGGTGATCTTAAAACCGTGTACTTCTTGATCTTTGTTGGCATCGGAATAGGTCCTTTGATCTGAGCACCGGTTCTTTTAACTGCATCAACTATCGCAGCAACTGAACGATCCAAAACTCTATGGTCATAAGCTTTTAACTTAAGTCTAATCTTCTCCATCTTTTTCCTTAAAAGAACTCGTCGAGGAATCTCAACAAAAATTTGAGTCGTAAATATACATAAAAAAAGTTGAGATGTCAACTGTTTTAGGGCTATTAGGGAAAAATAGACGCTATTTTATTCCTTTTTTAAAGGAAATAAAAATATCCTTAATGAAACTATTTACATAAATATATTATTGCTAGAGTAATTAGATTGTTTTACTTTTTGAAAAACAAAAGGTTAAAAAAAATTGCCAATTTTCATCTTTTTC
>JALWLO010000053.1 GCA_027084135.1 Campylobacterales bacterium
GAAAACAAGAGTGTAGATGATATGTTCGGTGAGTTTGATGAGGCAACAGAGCCGAAAGCCTCCACTCTAAAACCGCTAAG
Source organism: Campylobacterales bacterium (assembly GCA_027084135.1). Lineage (GTDB taxonomy): Bacteria > Campylobacterota > Campylobacteria > Campylobacterales > QNZT01 > QNZU01. The sequence continues at coordinate 81 of JALWLO010000053.1, forward strand.
CGATGAGCAAAACGCTCAGATAGTTGAAAAAGTGAGGGAGATAGTGGAGAAGTACAAGAGTGAAAACTTTAAGATATATTATGCCGGAAGTCCGTCGGTGCTCGATGCTCTAAAGAAGATGATGAGAGCCGATATGCAGAAGTTTACACGGGTTACGATTGTCATCATTATGCTATTTTTGTTTTTGATATTTAGGCGATTGTCGGCTACATTTTATCCTTTGATTGTCATCATTTTGGCACTGCTGACGACGGTGGGAAGTATGGCATTTTTCGGGGTGGCGTTCAAACTGCCGACGCAGATAGTTCCTTCGCTTCTCATCGCCGTGAGTGTCGGTGCGACGGTGCATGTACTCTCGATATTTTTCGATACATTTAATCGTACCAAAGATAAAGCCGCTTCCATCGCCTTTACTCTAAAACACTCCGGACTTGCTATCGCTATGACGGGTATCACCACCGCTATCGGTATCGCTTCATTTGCGGGAAGTGAGGTTGCACCGGTGTCGGATATGGGTATATTTGCTTCGCTTGGAGTTTTGGTTTCACTCTTTTTGACGCTGACTCTGCTACCGTCACTGTTGATGATAACCAAACTAAAACCAAAAGAGGTGAAAAAGAGCAACTGGCTCGATGAGCTTATGAGAAAGTTTGCCTACATACCGACTCACTTTCCAAAGACGATTGCCACCGTTAGTCTGCTCTTAGTACTAATCTCTCTCTTTTTGGCTACCAAGCTCAAGCTCTCACACTACCCGCTTGAGTGGTTTCCAAAAGATGATCCAAACTACATAGGCACGCATCACATCGACGACAAGATGAAGGGAACTTTGACGATGGAAGTTGTTGTGGATACCAAAAAAGAGAACGGTTGGCAAGACCCTGTGCGACTACAGAAACTTGATACACTTCTTGGTGAGCTTGAAAAGTACGATGACGGCAAGGTTTACATTGGTAAAACGATGTCGCTTAACACCATAGTCAAAGAGAGTAACCGTGCTTTGCATGAAAATAGGCAAGAGTTTTACACCATACCGTCCAAACAAGACCTCCTCTCGCAAGAGCTACTACTCTTTGAAAATAGTGGAAGCGATGACCTTGAGGATATCGTCGATAGCCAGTTTTCCAAAGTAAGGGCTACGATAAAAGTGCCATGGGTTGATAGTTTAGATAGTCAAGATATGATGAATCATGTTGAAAAAAGTTTTGTTGAGACATTTAAAGATGATGAGGTGACGGTAACGGGTATGATACCGCTGTTGGTGCATACATTTACACAGTCGATCCACTCATCGGTCAAGAGTTATATCATCGCCTTTATCCTCATAGCGATCAGTATGATCTTTATCATGGGAAGCGTGAGGCTAGGACTCATATCGATGATACCGAACTTAACGCCTATCATCGTGGGGCTTAGCCTGATGTATATCTACCACATACCTCTTGATATGTTTACCTTGCTTATCGGTTCTATCGCTATCGGTTTGGCTGTGGATGATACTATACATTTTTTACACAATTTTAGGCGATACTACCATGAGAGCGGTGACGCTACACAAGCAGTCGAAAATACCTTCTTTACAACCGGTAAAGCGATGGTTATCACAACTATCGTCCTTTCACTCGGGTTTTTTGCATATATGAAAGGTACGATGGAGAGTGTTCAAAACTTTGGATTTTTGACCGGCTGGGTTATCATATTTGCACTTCTAGCCGATTTGCTTTTAGCTCCGGCACTGATGGTGCTTATCTCGAAAAAAGGATGGATAAAATGATGAAAAAACTACTCATAACAACGACAATAGCTACACTTCTAGCAACGACTTTGATGGCGGATGCCTCAGCAAGAGCGATCGCACAAAGGGTGCATGACAGAGATGACGGTAAGAGTTTGAGCCAAGATATGGAGATGGTGCTTATCGACAAAAACGGCAACAAGAGAGTTAGAAAGCTAAAGACATTTAGCAAGGATTTTGGTGAAGATACGCATAAGATAATGTTCTTTCTATCTCCTGCTGATGTAAAAGATACGGCATTTTTGACTTATGATTATGAAGATAGCAGCAAAGATGACGACCAGTGGCTCTATCTACCGGCTCTAAAGAAGGTCAAAAGGATACCGACAAGCGATAAGAGTTCGAGTTTTATGGGGAGTGACTTTTCCTACTATGATATGACCAAGAGAGATGTGGATGATTTTGAGTATAAGATACTAAAGCATGTGAAGGTACGAGGGCACGATACGACGATGATAGAGTCAACTCCAAAAAATAGTGCCGTAGTTGAGGAGTCGGGCTATACGAAAACTATCGGGCTTGTACGAGAAGATATCGATATGGTGGTGAGATCTATCGGCTTTCTCAAAAACGGCAAACGAAAATACTTTGATGTGACAAAGATGCATAAACAAGATGGTATCTGGGTGATAGATGAGATGGTGATGACTACCAAAAAGGGCAAAACGATGGTTCACAAGACAATATTAAAGTTTCATAATATCAAGGTAAATGTTCCGTTGAAGGATTCGCTATTTACCACAAGAGCACTGCAAAAAGGGATCTGATGAAAAGAAAAGCTCTTTTAGTACTAACTCTTAGTACCTTGCTTTTTGGTGATGAGGTCGATGAACTTCTAGAGGGATTTGATGATGCACCTGCCAAAAAAGAGGTTGTTAAAAAAGTAGTTGAAACAGAGAAGGTTAGTATTAAAGATAGCGGTGATGAACTGCTAGATGGATTTGACGATGAAGTTAGTACTAATGACAAAAACGAAACAGGTAATGAGCTATTAGCCGGTTTTGATGATGAGTCAGGTATTAAGGAGAGTAGCAAAGAGGAGAGATCGCCTTGGTTGCCGGAGGGACTAGAGGGGAGGATAACCCAAAGCTTTGCTTTTAGCTACCACAATTCAAAGCCTCACCATGGGCTAAACTCACTAAAGAGTCTGCTATTTTTGGAGTATAACAGGCAGCTTCCTAGGGACTTCAAACTAAAGATAAACGCAAACGCCTTTTACGATGCTGCTTATGCCATAAGGGGTAGGGGGAAATTTAGCGACGATGAGCTTGATGAGTTAGAGAGTGAAGTAGAGCTATTTGATGCGTTTATCGAGGGGAGTTTGAGCGAAAATCTAGACATCAAACTTGGTCGCCAAGTAGTGGTATGGGGCAAAAGTGATACCATCAGGGTAGTAGATGTGTTAAACCCGCTCGATAACCGTCGTCCTGCAATGGTTGACATCGAGGAGCTTCGGCTACCGATGGGGATGGTGAAGTTTGACTATTACCTTGGTAACTGGAGATTTTCCCCGATGGTGATATTGAAGCAGAGATTTAACAAAAACCCACCCTTTGGCGGAGACTTCAATCCGCTACCAAAGCCCATCCCACACCAACACACTCCAAACTCACCAACTTATGCACTTGACATAGGCGGTGAGTTTAGCGGATTTGATATCAATCTCTACCTAGCCTCCATCTACGCCCAAGATGAGTTGGGACTCCCACTCATCGACCACTCTAAAAAGATGCAGATGGCTGGAGTGGCATTTAACTATGTAAGCGGCAGTTGGCTCTTTAAAGGAGAGTTTGCCTATAAAAAAGATTTTAGATTTCTTAGTACTAAAGATAAGAAGTTTGACAGATTTGACTCGCTTTTGGGTGTGGAGTACAAGGGTATAGCCGACACGATGATAAGTTATGATATATCCAACAAACATTTAAGCAAGAAGTTGCCCCAATATGAGCAGGACAGCTACCAACATGCACTTAGGATAACAAGTGACTTCCTCAATGCTACGCTTCATGCAAACTATCTCATTTCACTATTTGGCGAGAAGCTGGATGAGGGCGGGTTTCAGAGAGCTTGGGTGAAGTATGACATAGCCGATGCTATTAGTACTAATGTAGGTATCGTGGATTATATAGGTGGAAATAGTCTCTTTGACGCGATAGAGGAGAATGATATGCTATTTATGGATGTGAGTTACAGTTTTTAAAGGATGAAACGGTATATAGTTTTTGGCTTTGCGATAACGGGTTATATCGCCTCTATCATCTCACTTTCATACTTGATACTTTGGCTCTATCCTTGGGATTTTATGCCCTATGGTGTCGATAAACCTATGGTTAAGCTTACTGCCAATCCTTGGTTAGTAGATATTTTGCTGATACTGCTCTTTGGACTTCAGCACTCACTGATGGCTCGAAGCTTCTTTAAAGAGGGTATCATGAAGAGGGCAAATGAGGCGATTAAGATGGCTTCGTACGCACTCGCCTCTTCGATAGCCGTCACTTTGATAGTGATCTTTTGGCAGCCGATAGATGGAGTGTTATGGGAGTTTGAGAGTGGTTTGGGGCATTTAGTACTAACGCTTATCTATATCGTCGGATGGGTATCGGCGTTTGCAGCTACATTTATGATAGATCACTTCGGACTGTTTGGACTTAGTCAGGGGTATAGGTATCTAAAGGGGAGAGATGAGCCAAAGCCTGAGTTTCAGATAAGGTACTTTTACAAATATGTCAGACACCCTATCCAAGCTGGAACTATGATAGGACTCTTCGCAACTCCTGTTATGAGCTACTCACATCTACTCTTTAGCGTCGGTATGGGGCTCTATATACTCATAGGACTCTACTTTGAAGAGAAGAGTTTAGTACGAGAGTTTGGGGACAGATATAGAGAGTACAAACGCAAAGTACCGATGCTTTTTCCGAAACTCTTTTAAGAAATTCTCCAAAAAGTCGATTTTGTCATAGTTGATACCAATATAGCCGTTTTATAAAGAATAACTGAAACGGCAGAAAAAAAGATAAAAATATATAGGTAGTGTGTTTGATCCTTGAAGT
>JALWLO010000054.1 GCA_027084135.1 Campylobacterales bacterium
TACAATCTTTTTAAGATGCTTTTTTGCCCTTTTGCTATCTATCGCCTCTTTTGCCCTCTCGATCCCCTCTTGGATATCTCCGGCTTTTTTATCCGCTACAAATGCCACTGCCGCATTTAAGAGCACAATATCTCTCTTGGCGCCTTTTTTCTTGCCTTGCAGTATATCTTTGGTGATCTTCGCATTTGCTTTGGCGTCTCCCCCTTTGATCGCCTCTTGAGGAGAGAGCTTAAAACCGTACTCCTGCGGATCTATGATAAACTCTTGCGCCTCATCTCCACTCATTTTTACGGCATAAGTGACATCGCTGATACTCACCTCATCCATACCGTCTTTGCTACTAACCGCTACGGCACTTGTGGCACCGACCATCTTGAGTGCATTGACGATCCTCTCCAAAAAATCTTTACTAAATACACCTAGCATATATTTTTGCGCTCCCGCGGGATTGGTCAGAGGTCCTAAGATATTGAAGATCGTTCTATGTTCTATCGACTTTCTGATCGGCATGATATACTTCATCGCCGGATGGTGATTTTGTGCAAATAGAAAGGTAAAGCCGACCTCCTCAAGCATCTTAGCTTGTTTCTGTGGCGTTAAATTGAGGTTGATGCCGAGGGCTTCGAGCATATCGGCGCTTCCGCTCTTGCTGGTGATCGCTCTATTGCCGTGCTTTGCTACATAGGAGCCGCTACTTGCTAGCAGTAACGCAACCGTTGATGAGATATTGAAACTCCCGCTTTTATCACCGCCTGTTCCAACCACATCTATCAGCTTCTCTCTTAGCTCATCGTCGATATCAAGCTTTATCGAGTGCTCTCTCATAACGGTTGTCGCAGCCGCTATATCTACCGCGCTCTCACCCTTTGTATAGAGAGAGATTAAAAGCGCTTTCGCCTCGTTTTCACTCATCTCTCCTTTAAATAGCCTATTAAACAGATGTACCGCCTCATCGAAATCAACCATCTACAACTCCTTTACATAGTGCTCTTTTCGACTCTTTGGGATAGACTTGGTAGTCGGGATCGCTAGTACTTCGTAACTTACGGAACCCTTTAGATAGTTTATCGTGATCTTATCGCCCACTTTCACATCTTTTGAGGGTTTCGCCACTTTATCATTGACTAGTACTACCCCGCTTTTACACATATCTTCACTGATCGCTCTTCGCTTTGTGATATTGACTACATTTAAAAACTTATCGACTCTCAAATCATCTCCAAATAAAATAAAATGTTAGAGATTATACAATATTTCATTTGTAATCAAATTGTAACCGCTTTATTTTTATAATAGATACCTTAGGAGAGAAGAGATGAAAGATCAGATACTCATCATAGAGGATGAAGAGGATATATTAGAGCTTATGGAGTATCGCCTCACCAAAGAGGGGTATGAAGTAAATGGCTTTCTCTCCACAAAAAATGTAGAACATTTTCTTCTTGAAGAGCATGTGGATCTACTGATAGTCGATAGAAATCTCCCGGGAGTCGAGGGGAGTGAGTTTGTCAAACAGCTCAGAGATGAGGGGTATGAGATGCCCGTAATCTTTGTGACGGCAAAGGTTGAAGATAGCGATATTGAGGAGGGGTTTTTAAGCGGAGGAGATGACTACCTCAAAAAACCCTTTAATATGAATGAGTTAGTACTAAGAGTCAAAGCGCTTATCCATAGAACAAAAAAGAGCCAAAGCGCTCTACTTCGCTATAGAGATATCGTCGTTGATACTCCCAAAAGAGAACTCTTTGTTGATAAAAAGCTGATACCCTTAAGCAGACTCGAGTTTGAACTAATCCTATACTTCATCAAACATCGAGATAGAATCATCACAAGAGATGAGCTTTTAGAGAGTGTTTGGCAAAGTGAAGATGAGAGGCAGATAAGAACCGTCAATGTCGCAATCAATAGACTTCTCAAAAAACTTGACCCCAAAAGAGAGAAAAATTATATCGAAGCTATAAGGGGAGTTGGATATAAGCTAAAGGGTTAAAGATAGTTCAAGCTTAATTATAGTAATATATATTACAGTAATTACTATTACGAAAGGTCTCTATTGAAATTTTATGATCGAGAAAAAGAGCTCCAAAATCTAAAGGATATTGAAAAGTTATCACGCCGATCCTCAAAAATGACGATCATCGTCGGTAGAAGGCGGATAGGAAAAACAGCTCTTATCAAAAAAGCTTACAAAAAGAGGATATATTTTTTCCTATCCAAAAAAAATGAAGCTCTGCTGTGTGAAGAGTTTGTCTCAATCTTAAGTGAGAGTTTGGATATGCCGATACACGGCGAGTTTAAACACTTTTCAAAGCTTTTTGCTTATATCTTGGAAATAGCCAAAACGAGAGCGTTTACCTTAATCATAGATGAGTTTCAAGAGTTTTTACGGATAAATCCAAGTATCTACTCAGATATGCAAAATATCTGGGATAGCTATAAAGATGAGACAAAACTAAACTTAGTACTAAGCGGTTCTATCTACTCTTTGATGAAAAAGATTTTTGAAGATAAAAAGGAGCCTCTATTTGGCAGGGCGGACAATAAAATCAATCTCAAAGCTTTTGATGTAGATACGATAAAAGAGATATTGCAAGATCACTCTCCCAAATACCAAAAAGAGGATCTGCTCTCATTTTACATCCTTACAGGGGGAGTTGCCAAATATGTAGAGATCTTTGTGGATAAGAGGGCATTTAGCTTTGAAAAGCAGTTGGATGTGATATTTGATGAAAATTCTCTCTTTTTGGATGAGGGGAAAAATCTTCTCATCGAGGAGTTTGGCAAAGAGTACACGACATACTTTTCGATACTCTCACTCATCGCCTCTTCAAAAACTTCAAGAAGTGAAATGGAGTCAATCCTCAACAAAAATATCGGCGGATATCTCGATAGGCTCGAAAAAGAGTATAGCGTCATAAAAAAGATAAAGCCGATATTTTCAAAAGAGCAGAGCAGAACTTTAAAGTATGAGATAACCGATAACTTTTTGAACTTTTGGTTTCGGTTTATCTATAAGTACCGAAGTGCTGTTGAGATAGAGAACTATGAGTATGTAAAAGAGATAGTTGAGAGGGACTTTTCTATGTATAGAGGGAGATTTTTAGAGAAATATTTCATCGAGAAGCTAAAGAAAACTAAAAAATACTCAAATATCGGCACATATTGGGAAAAGGGAAACAAAAATGAGATCAATATCGTCGCTGTAAATGATAGTGACAAAAGTCTGCTTATCGCAGAGGTAAAAGTCAATAAAAATAGAATCGATTTGAAACTTTTAGAGAGAAAAGCACAAAAGATCGTAGAAAAATTTCCTCACTACAAAGTAGAGTATAGAGGTTTTAGCTTGGAAGATATATAGCTAAGTACTTTTAAAGTAAAATAGCCAAAAATTTTTAGTATAAAGGTTTGTAGATGAAAAAGAGTGTAAAAAAGGTAGTACTAGCTTATAGCGGTGGACTTGATACATCGATCATACTCAAGTGGCTGCAAGATGAGTATAACTGTGAGGTGGTAACTTTTACCGCAGATATCGGTCAAGGTGAAGAGGTGGAGCCGGCAAGAGCAAAAGCGCTTGAACTTGGAATAAAGCCGGAAAATATCTTTATCGAGGATCTCAGAGAGGAGTTTGTGAGAGACTATGTGTTTCCTATGTTTAGAGCAAATACCCTCTATGAGGGAGAGTACCTGCTTGGAACCTCTATCGCCAGACCCCTTATCGCAAAAAGACAGGTTGAGATAGCAAAATTAACAGGTGCCGATGCGGTTGCTCACGGCGCTACGGGAAAAGGGAATGATCAAGTGAGATTTGAGATAGGGTATCTCAGCCTCAATCCAAAGTTAACAATCATCGCCCCTTGGAGAGAGTGGGATCTCAACTCTCGTGAAAAACTCTTAAAGTATGCCCAAGATCACGGCATCAAAATAGAGCAGAAAAAGGGTAAGTCACCCTACTCTATGGATGCGAACCTGCTACATATCTCTTATGAGGGGTTGATACTTGAAGATCCAAATGCCGAACCTGAAGAGTCTATGTGGAGATGGACAAAAAGTCCCGAAGAGGCACCAAATGAGCCTGAATATATCGAGATAGGGTATCAAAAAGGCGATCCCGTAACCCTAAACGGCAAAGAGCTCTCGCCGGCGCAGATGCTCGAATCACTCAATGCACTCGGTAGCAAACACGGTATCGGGAGAGTCGATATCGTTGAAAACAGATTTGTCGGTATGAAAGCTAGAGGATGCTACGAGACTCCGGGTGGTACCATTATGCTAAAAGCGCACCGTGCGATGGAGTCCTTGACGCTTGATAGAGAAGCGGATCATCTAAAAGATGAGCTGATGCCCAAATACGCTTCCCTCATCTATAACGGATTTTGGTTTAGTCCAGAAAGAGAGATGCTTCAAGCCGCCATCGACAAATCTCAAGAGAATGTAAACGGCGTTGTACGACTAAAGCTCTATAAAGGAAATGTCATCGTAGTGGGAAGAAGATCGCCAAACTCACTCTATAACGAAGCGTTTTCAACATTTGAAGAGGATGAAGTCTATAACCAAAAAGATGCCGAAGGCTTTATTAAGCTAAATGCACTTAGATTTATCGTCTAAGTGCCTCTATGCCGCTTAGCTGTGCTCTCTTAGCTCACTCTCAAGTCTATTCATCAGGCTATCCGGCGTATCGTCATCCTCATGCTGTAATAGTCACAACATAATCTGACAAAAGTTAGGAAGAATAAAGCTACAATTTCTCCTAAACAAAAGATACAGGAGAGACAATGAATTTACATACACAAGAGAAGATTGAGTCCTCTGAAAAACCAACCAATAAATGTTAAAATAAAGTAACATAGAAAGAGAAGGAGAGTGAACAATGCCAACACCCAGTTTCTTCGATTTTGCGATGGCAGACCAA
>JALWLO010000055.1:0-9987 GCA_027084135.1 Campylobacterales bacterium
TTCAAATACTTTCATAACTACCTCTTCTATATAATCAAAACTATCTACACAATACTTTAAAACTTGAAGCGCTTCTTCTATCTCATCAGGATATTCATGCTCCAATTCGTTTCTAATATTTCTAAACTCGATCCATCTATCAAGTGAAACTATGCCCTCTTTCTCTATCAAAATCAACACTTCACTCATTTTGTTATAACTGATACCCGCTATATCAAGCAGAGTTCTAAAAACTTTTGCACCTAAATAATCTTGTAAAGAGGAAAATCGTTTAAGATACGCCTCCAAAACCCCTTTTTGTGATGTATCAAGAGAACCAAACTCCTCTACATTAAACGAGAAACCCATTGTCTCTATAAACTCTTTATATTCTTTAAGTGCCAAATAGTGTTTGGCTACTTTTTGGAGCTGTTTTTGATATATGGTCATGTTATAACTCCTCATCATTTCTGTAAAATATATTCTCACTCAATATACCGATCAAAAGCTTGTCTTTTTGTACTTTTTCATCTCTATCAAATGCCTCTACCAACGCTAAAGCGTTATTAAACTTTTTGTAATTCAGAGGAACTTCATGTTTGTAGGTAAAAAATAGCGTTTCAACTTCCTGTTTGAGTTTTTTGGTTTTTGCGGCTCGTAAAAAAGGTTCGATCATATCCGCTCTTTTATCAGGTTTTTTGCTTTTCTTTAATAAATATTTAATGATTTGCCCCGCAAGGATGAAAAATTCATCCTGATTTAATTCTTCTAAATTTTCAACCTTTTGCTCTATTTTTTGTAATGTCTGTTTGATATCCATCTCTTCTCCTTCATACGCTAAAAGCGATAGTTTTAAATTAAACACTTCTTTTGCCCGGTACCATCGGTCTTGTCTTAAATGATACAACATAAATGCATCCGCAAATTTTCTGTTGATTTTTAGCAGCGGTTCTATCTCTCCTTTTTTCAAGGCTATCATCGCGTCACGCGTCATATAAATGAGGTTTTGCAAACTACCTGGTAATTTGTTGTACACATCCCCATAGAGATTGTTTTCCAGGTTACCATTATAAAAAATCTCATCCACCTTCTTAAAAAGAGTATAAAAATCTCTTATCTCTTCATCCTCTTTCTCTTTGAAAAGATAGTTTTTGAGAATAAACGGCTTTGGCAAAAGATTTTCACCGGTAACTATATCAAAATCGATAACTTCCGCTTGATCGTTGTTTGAGTGTTTCACCAGAAATAGTCCGCTATGGTGTCTGGTAGCATCCGTTTGCAACATATTGCTTTGATATTTCAAAAAATCAAAAAGCGCTTTGATTGTAAATATCTCATCTTTTTTCACCATAAAAGGCAGTACAAAACCTCTTGTTTTATGCTCCAGATAGGGCTTTTTGGCATTAAGCCCCATATTGAAATCACTTAGCCCGTAAATCTCCTCTTCAATGTTTCTAACCGTTTCGATTTTGTTATAAATTTTCAGGGCAAAATAGATTTTGGCTTCCTCTTCGTACGTTTTCAAATCTTCGTCAAAAAATATTTTGATGTAGTCACTCTCTTTGACAAGCGCTTTTTTTTGAGCAATTTCATCGAAAATTTCCTGAAATCTTCTCTTCTTTTCTACAATATCATTTTGCCTTTTTTCATCGAAGATATAGTTATGAAAACTCTCGATAACTTCACGCTCCTCTTTTTTCGTAAAACCTGAGAAATCTTTGAGATTATCATAGAGTTTAGATATGAAATGCGCTTTATTCTCTTCAATGAACTCTTTTGCCTTAACAAACAGGGTGAGATAATTGTTGTTATGGATCTTCTTTTTTGGCGGATCTATCGCTTTATAGGAATTGAGATAAACACTGATATAGTCTCTTCTTGCAAACCACTCATACACATTGGCTCTGATATTGCCGTCCAAATCTTTCAATCCCACATCTTTGGAAGCATCTTTACCTTTAGGTTTTTTGTAGATAAAGTATTCTACCGTTTGACCGACGCGCACATAGAGACCGTCTTTGAGCTGATAATTATCGATAATAGCCTTTTGAAAATCTATATCTATAATGTTAATGATGTCGTTGATCATCTGATCTCCCTCTTAACACAAAACCCGCCCCCAAACGCATTCTTCTCGCCAAGCCCCGCTCCCATCGCCACAAACGCCAGTTTTTGGCTAATCTCATCTTCATGAGGGATAATCTTGAATTTATTTCCAAATAGTTTTATCTTTTTCCCATCTTTGCTAAACTCTATGATTTGGGGTTTTTGATTTTTGATCTCGAGGAGTTGTATGAAGTTTTGTATCGGCTCGATCTCTTCACCGTAAAAGCGCTTATACTTCTTTTCGAGATTGTCATGAAGTTGTCTCTGGAGTCTGAGGATATCGCTGTCCTTTCCCACTGTCCAAAAGAGATTTTTATCGATCGTTGTGATAGTCGGCGTTACGGTATATAGTTCTCGTATAAATCTTTGAGGGTGACTCTTTTTGGTCGTCTCTAAAAGCTGAAGGTTGGGATTGTTGATATTTCTACGAAGCTGTTGTGAGAGTATATCTATGATCTCCTCACTTAGAGAGCGAATCGCAACGCTATAAGTTTTACCCTGCTGATAAACTTTTTCGGCTTCTGTTGGATAGAGTGTCCCGAAACAGTAGTTTTTAAAGCCGCTCTTTTCATGAAGCTTTTTAAGTTTTTCATCCTGCGCCATCGAGTAGCTGATATATTTGGCTATCTTTTCAAAACTCTCGCGGAAGTTAATATCCCTCTTGACATATGCCGTGCATTTAAGTTCAAAATATCTCATAAAAGTTCCTCATTAAAGAGATATTTTGATTATATTACTATTTTTATTAAGCTTTGTTTAAGCTATCCGACAAAAACTCTCTTATATAGCATCATAGCCGCTATAGTCGCTGTGATAGTCAATACAACATTGAGTAGGATATTGAGTCCAAATTTTAGATACATCCCGTTTTCAAGCAGTATCACACTCTCGTAGCTAAAGGTCGAAAAGGTAGTAAGCGCACCCAAAAATCCCGTAATCATCAGTGCTCTATACTCATGCGAGATGTGGGTTTCAAAGTAGAGTGCAAAAAAGCCTATCAAAAAACTTCCAAGCACATTCACCCCAAGTGTTCCGAAGGGAAGCGTCACACCGACGCTTTTGTTGATAAGCGCCGTCAAAATATACCTACTTATCGCACCGAAAAAACCGCCCAAACCGATATAAAAGAGGATACCCATCCCATAAACCTTTAACGAAAATTGAAATCTTTTTAGGGCACCTCTAAAAACCTTAGGTACTCATAACATTACTAGCTTTGTTCTAGACAAGGCACACTTTACAGACCTAGCCGTAGCTAAGTCGAAAAAGTGTAACGCCGTATAGGGCAAAGCTAGTAATGCCACAGGGTGGGCTTTGCAAACGCAATCTTTCACAAGATGCTTCCTTCATCTTAGCTATGGCTAGGACTTGAAAGCCTCTTGCAAAATCTTACATCTGCAAAGCCCATTATAAGCGTCTAGGGTTTTTAGAGGTGCCCTTTAGTATAACATAGTTAAATTTTATTTGGTATAATCAAAACAATTTATAAAAGGGTATTGATTGAGACAAAAGGCTTTATTATTACTACTCATTCCCATCTTCATTTTCGCGTCAGAGCTAGTCTATATCGAGTGTGAAGATAAGGGTCATATCTTTAAAGAGGAGGAGCTTTTTGAAGCGCTCTCACTCGATACACCCTCTTGGTATCAGTTTTGGAAAGATAGACGCCCAAAGATCAACAGAAAATATGCCTCGACACTGGATGATATCTTGCTCAACTTCTATAAGTCTCAAGGTTTTTACCATGCGAAAGTCGATGTCAAAGAGGACAATAGTACTCACACGATCAAGTTTGTCGTCACGCCGAACAAACCGGTCATCATCACCGATATCTCTATCGATATGCCTCAAAAATATCAAAAATATATCGCCCTCAAAAAGGGGGGTAGATTTATCGCTACCAAATTTATAGAGACGAAAAAAAAGATCAAACAGGAGCTGGGTATCGAGGGGTATTGTAGTGCGAACTTCGTAACAAAAGCGATCGTTGATCTTGAAAAAAATATCGCCACCCTCAAATATAGACTCAAAAAGGGTGACCCCTGCACTTTCAGTAAGATCAACATCTTCTCACCAAAAGATATCGATAAAAAGGTGATATACTCGAGATTGAACTTCATAGAGGGCTCACGATATAGCACCAGAAGGATACGAGACGCATATAGTTCGATCTCGGGTTTAGAGGTCTTTAACAGTATCGAGTTTAAAGAGAGTAAGAGCAACAACAAAGTGGATCTCTCTATTTCGACAACGAAGCGAAAGCGGTTTATCAGACAAGAGATCGGTGTAGGTTATGAGACAAATCTAGGTCCAAAAGCGATATTTAGATGGGAGCAGAGAAACTTCCACGGTAATGCCAAAAAGATTGCATTTGATACCAAATACTCAAACAAAGAGAAGTTCATCAAAAATAGCTTCTTCGTACCGGCATTTATGCGAGTTCCCAGGTTTGAAAAGTATTATCTCGATTTTAAAAATGAGTTTAGTTACTCAAAAATCGAGTTTGATAAATTTAACGAAGAGAAGCTCTCAAACTATCTCCATCTGCTAAAAGATTACTATCGGTTTAGTGTTGACGGCGGTATCGGGTTAGAGAGGATCAAGATCGTCAAAAGCGGTGAGATCTGCAATGTCTCTGATGGAGAGTTCTTTCTGCTGTTTCCTTTTATCAAACTCATCGTTGACACAAGAGACTCCAAGATAGATCCCAAAGAGGGGATCTACCTAAGCGGCTATCTTGAGAGCGGCTTGAAAGCGCTGGCATCCGTTACCTCATACTCCAAGATGATATTTGAAGCTAGGGCGATACAGAGTTATGACAATCTCACCGTCGCTCTAAAGGGAAAGCTCGGGGTAGTAAGTGAGTTTGTAAAATCTCTACCGGAATCAAAAAGGTTTTTTGCCGGAGGAGCGTTTTCAAACAGAGCCTACGGCTATCATAGACTCGGCGCAACCGACAGTAGTTGCGAAGATATGGGCGGAAAAACCCTGATCGACACCTCAGTAGAGGCTGACTATAAGATCAATGAGAAGTTTAGTGTAGCGGCTTTTTGGGATAGTACTTTGATAACGGAAAAGAGTTTTAAGTTTGATACAGATTTTGTAAACGGTGTGGGGATCGGTATCAGATATCTCACACCTATCGGTCCGGCGAAGATCGACTACGGCATCGACATCAACAACCACTCCCAACACGCGATCCACTTCCTCATAGGACAGTCATTTTGATCAAACGTATCACAAAACGGCTACTCTATGCGATCTTATATAGTGAGATATTGATACTCGGTATCGTTTTTTTAGCCTATCTCCTCTCTTCACAAGATACACTCAGATATATTTTAGACAAAGCGCTTATCGGCACCAAAATCTCCTATAGCGATGTCAGCGGAAACCTTTTGGATAAAGTAAAGGTCAAAGGTCTAAAGTATGACAACCATCTCATCGCCGATAGCGTGGAGGTCGATTGGAGTTTAAGGTCACTATTTGGAAGCGAAATAGTGATCAACGAAGTCGATCTCAAAGCAATAGATATCAAAAATATTCAAGATTTATTCGCTTCACTCAAAAGAGAGCGGAGAGAAAAAGCCAAGAAATCGGATAAAAAAGGGGCATTTTTTATTCCGATAAAGATATCTCATCTCAAAACTTCGCTCCTACCCTATCAAGACAACTATATCGACCTAGAGAGTGCAGATATTGAGCTAAAGAACTTACTACTCAATAAAAAGGGATTAGGGGTTGAGAACTTTTCACTCAAACTCTCATCAAACTACTCGCCAAATCTATACCTTCAAGGCAAATTCGCAGAGGGTGATTTAGTGATAGACGATTTAAGCGTCGATAAACTCAACATTGAAACGATCAAAACACTGATAGCAAATCTCCCTAAAAGCGACACAAAAAACAAGATAGAGATCCCTCTCAAAAAAGTGACACTCGAGCGCGCGAAGATCACGACCGAGGGTTTTGATATCAATCGTACTAAAATAAATGATATCAAGCTCTTAGCAAACGATGTTGCGTTTGATACCGCTACCAAACTACTAAACGCTAAAGGGATAGATATCAAATTCGACTCCAACATCTTAAGAACCGCCATAACTTCAACTATCGTAAACAACCGACTCAAAGCCGACTCCACTATCTCCCTCAAGAGAAACTACCTCTCAAAAAAGGTAAAGATCATCGACTTTGAAAGCCTCAATCCACTCAAAGTTTCCGTAGAGGGAAATCTCAGCAAAATAGAGGGAGTGTTAGTACTAAAGAGTAATAATATCTTTCGCAATAGATTTCAAAAGAAGAATGTCCGGATACGAAAACTCACAAGCCGTTTTAGCTATGATCTCACTTCCAAAAAGCTCAAAGCCGTAACCGACGCCAACCTAAGTGAAAAGTATGCGAAAACCATTATCCTTCATGATACCCTCACATTTGATAAAACACTAAAATACGGCGGTGTGATCAAAGTCGCCGATATAGAGCACTTCCCCAAATATACCTTGCCGCTATTTGAAGATGCAAAGATCATCTATGACGCAAACCTAAGCCACCTCGATGCAAATCTCACAACAACCAAATTCAAGCTAAACTATAAGATGAAAAACTACAAAGAGGCCGACTTCTCTCTACACACCCCAAAAGATATCAACCTAAGCGAACTCTTCTCATTGCCAAAAGATATCAATCGCACCAAAGCAAAAGTAAGCGCCTTTATGCATCTTGACTTCCATAAACCAAAAGTCATCATCGATACAAACATCAGCTCAAACCTTCTTGATCTAAGTGGAAAAATAGACTTCAAAGAGGGCTTCCACGCAACGGCAATAGCAACCTTACCAAAAGATGGCACAATCTTAAGCAAAATAGATAAGCGACTAAAGCTAGATAAACTCTTCCCAAGTGATCTAGAGATCCGATACAAAAACGAAAATCTCCATATCAATCTCCAAAATAGCTACCTTAGTACTAACTATCGATACAATACCAAAGATAGCTCGCTTGAGTCCGATTTGAAGATCGCCCAAAACTCACTCTCCATCAAGGGAGATAAAAAGCTCCTCTTACTACACAGCCGCATCCCCTCTCTTGAGGAGTTTATGAAAAATCTCTCAAATATCTATAAGCTCAAGCCGATAGAGTTAAAGGGTCAAGCCGATATAAACGGTACTATCACCGATCTCACTCACTCGAAAATCTCTATACATAGCAAATGGATAACCTATGAGTATGCCCCCTATAAGCTCTTTATCGCGCAAAAGATTAGGCTAAACCTAAGCCATGATGCAAACCAAACAGTGATAGATAGCTTCTCTTTTAACACCTTTTTAGATAAAGATAGGAGATTTTTCTCTACCAAAAAAGCTATCATCCACCATACAAACGGCAAACTAGAGCTGCAAAAACTCCTTCTCAATGATGAGATTCCTATCACTGGAGAGTATGATAAAAACAGCTCAAAGGGTATTTTCAATATCAAAGCTAGACATTACCACTACAACGAAAAAGATGCCGATATCCATCTAAGTGCCGACCTCTCCTATAAAATTGACGGCGATAAGAGCGATATCGACGGAAAGATCATCTTAGAAGATGGTGTTATTAGGTATAAGTATAGAAACACCCATACGATCAACGATCCCGATATTATATTTGTTCAAGAGATGAAAAAGAGGGAAGCAGAAAAAAAAGCTATTAAAGAGAGTAAATTAGCTATCAGCATCACCATTACCTCAAAGCGGGATATCCGCTACCAAAACGATAATTTGGAAGCGAAGTTCGTACCTGATTTTACGATCTGGAAAGAGAGAGGAAAAGAGCTTGAGTTTTTGGGTAGAATTATCATCAAAAGCGGTGAATATACCCAAGGTGCCAAACTCTTTACGATATTGTCTAGTGAATTGATTTTCGGCGGCGAGATCGCCAATCCCTACCTAAACTTGAAAGCATCCTATAAAAGTGACAAATATGATATTTTGATATCTATAGGAGGGAGGATGGACTCCCCGATCATCAACTTCTCCTCCACCCCATACCTCTCTCAAAGCGACATACTCTCTATCTTACTTTTTGATTCGACCGCGACAAAACTCTTTGAAGGAACGACCAACTCATCCAATCAAGCGATAACACTCTTTGGAAATACCCTTGCTAAAGAGATAGTCCAAAATTTTGGTATCAAACTCGATAGGTTAGTACTCATGAGCAATGAGGAGGGGGGTCTGGGCTTTGAAGTAGGTAAAAAGCTCACCAAGAAGGTAACGGTCATCTATACCAACGATATCGTCCAATCATTAAAGATCAGATACCACCATTCAGATAGTTTTGAGACAGATATTATGATCTCTCCAGAGAGTAGCGGTATCGACTTCATCTACAAAAGGGAACACTAAAGATATATGGGTAAAATCAACTTATGAAATATATCGCTTGGACACTTTTAGTACTACTCTTAAGCTTTCTCAACGGTTGCGTCTACTTTAATGAGTGCGGTGTCTCAAACGAGCTCTATCATGACTGCAAAGAGTACTATGATGCAGATGGAAACTATATAAGAAATTGCCCTCCTAATATCGTAAATTACAGCGATTTAGATGAGTGATGGATCTCGATAAGATACGCCAAGAGCGCCATAAGTGGTACCAATGGAAAAATATCGCCCCGCTTAGAGCGGCGCTTGAGGAGCTTCCAAATATCCATAAGATAAAACTATCTCTTTCGCAAACCGTAACGATCGAAGCCGATATCAGTGATGCAGAGAAAGCAACGGTAGATAGAGTCGCGAAGCTGATGAAACCTTGGCGAAAGGGACCCTTTCAACTCTTTGATACCTTTATCGACAGTGAGTGGAGAAGCTACATCAAGTATGATCTGCTTGAACCCCATTTTGACCTAAAAGATAGAGTTGTGGCGGATGTGGGCTGCAACAACGGTTACTATATGTTTCGTTATCTATCGCACAAACCTAAAAAGGTTGTCGGCTTTGACCCCTCTCCGCTCTTTAAGAGTCAATTTGACCTTATCAACCACTTCATAAAGAGCGCCATCACCTATGAGCTTTTTGGGGTGGAGCATCTAGAGTTTTATGAAGAGAAGTTCGATACCATCTTTTGTCTAGGTGTCCTCTACCATAGAAGCGATCCTATCTCTACACTCAAATCACTCAAAAAGTCTCTTACTAGTGAGGGAGAGCTGATACTCGATACCTTTATGATAGAGGGAGATGAGGAGGTTGCGCTCACACCTAAAGATCGCTACTCTAAGATCCCAAATATCTACTTCATCCCTACCGTAGCGGCTTTGCAAAACTGGTGTGAAAGAGCGGGCTTTAGGCAAGTAGAAGTTTTGGCAACCCAAAAAACCACAACCGATGAGCAGAGAAAAACCGAGTGGATAGAGGGAGAGAGTTTGGAGGATTTTCTCTCAAAAAGTGATCCAAACTACACAGTTGAGGGTTACCCCGCCCCCAAAAGGGTATATATCAAAGCCAAAGTATAAACTCTCCTAAAACTTTTCCGATATATCTCTATACAACTATATTGGGGATTGGGAGAAAAGATTTTGGAAGAGGCAGTTTTAGAGTCACAAGAGGTTGATGAGATCGTCGATAAAGAGAATCTTACGACACATGTAGATATCGCTCATAATCACTCCTACAAAATTTTAAAGCTAAAAAAGGGTCATGCACAAGTAGAGGTGACCACCACCAAACTTGAGAGACTTCATGAAAATAGAACCATCTATACCGGTTCGCTCTACTATGCGGCAAACTTTTGTGCCGTTGCGGCGATCAACGATAAGGAGTTTTTTCTCATCAATAGTGATATCGATTATCTCAATCCTATCGATGAGGAGGGGTTGTTGATCTATGACGCCCAAATCTATATCGACACCAACGCCAAA
>JALWLO010000055.1:9997-18580 GCA_027084135.1 Campylobacterales bacterium
ATTATAAATGTAAAGAGGAGAGTGTAAAGAGATTTTTAGCCGAGCAGATAGAAGATAGCAGAGATAGTAAAGTATTAAAAAATTTTGATTTTGATGATATAGAGTTAAGTACATTTTATGCATATAGGAACATTTTTAAATCTCACAAACCCGATCACCCCTTTAATGCTCTTAATGATATAGAGTTTTTAACGGGCACATTCTCCTTTGTCAAACTAGAAGAGAGTAGCAAAAAAGCTTAATGTGCTACTAGATATGGAGCTTAAACCCAACGATATAGTTTTTTTGATCAAACTGCGAAGCATCGATATCGTGGATCTTTAACTTGTGCCCATAGTCGTTATAGCCTCCAAATATCGAAAACCGAGAGTTGATAAAGTAGTCTATCTCCAAGCCGTAGGTAAACTTCGTATTGCTATCGGTTACTTTTTGAAGCCCATCTTTTAGTGTCCACTCGCCGTCACTCTTGATGAGACCTATCTTTGGAGTGATCTCCATATATGGCGCAAGCGGAAGAGCATAAGTGATAAATGCACCGTATCTGCTCACATCCTCTTTTGAAAACGCACTATGCTCATCCATATTTTTGGTGTACTCAAGTCTAAGCGCAATCGTTCCCCAAACATTCACCGCACCAAATGCGGTAACCATATTGCTTCCTTCATCCCCTCTGCTATAACCGGCTCCCACATAACCGAAAATATCGGCAAAGAGCATCGAGCCGCTCATCACTAGTACTAATATTATTCCCTTCATCTCATTTCCTATTTTATCAGTTCATCCACACTTTGGCAGATAATATGCCCTATCGTGATATGCATCTCTTGGATACGAGGCGTATCGTTTGACGGGATGATGATATTTAAGTCGCACAGTTCACTCATCCTCCCTCCATCCTTTCCACTCAACCCTATCACCCTGCATCCCATAGATTTTGCTTTTTTGATAGCTCTTATCACATTTTTGGAGTTTCCACTGGTTGAGATAGCAATCAGCAGATCCCCCTCCTCCGCCAGAGCTTCCACCTGCCTCTCAAAGACTCTTTTATACCCAAAATCATTTGCAATCGCCGTGAGAGCGGATGTGTCGGTTGTCAAAGCGATAGCGGGCAAAGCTTTTCTATCAGTTTTGTACCTGCCAGTCAATTCCGCCGCTATATGCTGTGCATCAGCCGCACTTCCGCCGTTACCGCACAAGAGCACCTTTTTGCCCTGTGCAAGGGTATCGGTTGTGATCACACATGCGGTGTAGATGTAGTTTTGAAGCTCATCTATCACACTCTCCACTACTTTTTTATGGCTATGTAACTCTTTATAGATCATCTCAATCATCTCAATCCTTTAGACATTGATTATACACTAGTTTGGTTTTGAATGGCTTCAAGCTTCTCCTCTATCGCCAGATACGCCTCTACCTTCTCCTCCAAAACCCTCTTCAACGCATCCAGCTCTTTGGTGAGTTCCACAAGCCCCCGCTTTTCATAACACTCCCTCTCATAAATACACTCCTCTATCTCCTCTATCTTTTGCTCAAGCTCCTCTATCTCACCCGGAAGCATCTCATACGCTCTCTTTTCATTGTAACTCAGTTTGGGTTGTCTATTTTTTTTCCTATCCGACTTCTCTTTAGTACTAGCACCATTTTTTGTACTCTCCAAACGCTCGATATCGCTTATCTGCTTCTCTATATCAAGATACTCACTATAACTAAGATAACTCTCCTCTATCTCTCCACCGCCTTTAAAGATAAAGAGCTTCTTTGCGATCTTATCAACAAAGTATCTATCGTGGCTTACCAGTATGATAGCGCCGTTAAAGCTTTGGAGATACTCCTCCAAGATATTTATCGTACTAATATCCAAATCATTTGTCGGCTCATCCAATATTAGCAAATCATACTCTTTGGTAAAGAGAAGCGCCAAAGCCACCCTATTCTTCTCTCCGCCGCTAAGAACTCCAATCTTTTTGGTGAGATCCTCCTTTGGAAAAAGAAAGTTTTTGAGGTAGCCGTAAACATGCATACTTTTACCTCTCACTTCCACCCTATCGCCGCCCATCGGACAAAATGTCTCTATCAAATCATCCTCATCATTGAGCATCTCTCGATGCTGATCAAAGTAGCCTATCCTAAACTCTCCTCGCTTTATCACTCCGCTATCTGGCTCCATCTCTCCCGTCAATATCTTTAAAAGAGTTGATTTCCCAACACCGTTTGGTCCCACTATGGCGATGGTATCTCTTTGGAGTATTCTGGTTGAGAAATCTTTTATCAAAACCTTATCACCCAAATTTTTTGAGAGATGTTCTATCTCAAAGAGCATCTTTTTTCTATTAACTCCATCCTCTTGATTGAAGCTTTTTTGCTCTCTCTCAAGTTCCAACTTGATCTTTCGGATGAGAGAGGGGTTTTTCTTCGCCTCCTCTCTTAGCTTCATCACCCGCTCTTTTCTGCCTTGATTTCTTTTGAGTCTCGCTTTGACGCCTTTATTTAGCCACTCCTCCTCAGATTTTAAGAGTTTGAGTAGCTTTTCGTGAGAGCTTTGCATATCTTTTAAGAGCTTCTCTTTGGCTACGATATACTCGCTATATCCCCCTTTGAAATGGCGTATCTTACACTCATCTATCTCGATAGACCTTGTGGCGATACGGTCGATGAAGTATCTATCGTGAGAGATAAAGAGGATAGTGTATCGTTTGGAAAGGAGCATCTCCTCTAAAAACTCAACCATGTAAACATCTAAGTGGTTTGTCGGCTCATCCAGAAGCAAGAGATCGGGTTTTTGTAGCAGAAGTGCGGCAAGTGCAACTCTTCTCTGCTCTCCACCACTTAGCATATCCACACTTCTATCTTCGTACTCCTTGAGTTTAAACTCCACCATCACCCGCTCTATCTTATCCTCCAAACTCCAAGCATCGTGCGCATCCAAAAAGGCTGAGAGTTTGGAGTGCTTTTCTAAAAGCGCTCTATTTTCATAATCTATAGAGAGCGCTTGACTCACTTTTAAAAACTCCTCTTTTGCACGCTTTAGCTCTACAAGCTGACTCTCTATCGCCTCCTTAACGGTAACACCCGCTTTAAATTTTGGAGCTTGAGAGAGCATCTTGATGGAGATATTTTGGGAAGCAACTCTTCTTCCCTCATCCATCTCAAGCGTTCCCGCTACGATCTTCAGTAGAGTCGATTTACCGCCGCCGTTTTTACCGATAACAGCTACCCTCTCACCCTCATTTATAGAGAAGTCTACTCCGCACAAGATCCTCTTTGTCTCATATGACTTTGAAACATCTATCAGATCAACCAGTGCCATTTCAGCGCTTATACATTTTCGGGTAGATATAGAAGATTTTTTGAAGAGCATACGCTTTTATATCGCTCCAATCCTCATCTAACGAAAGAGCCACAACGCCAGCAGTCGGGATATTGTCGATATTGAAGTTGCTATATCTATCTATAAAAAGCGTAAGAGAGGGGTTGTGTCCAAACAGCAGAACGCTATCTATCTCATCACTCAGTGAAGTTAGCATCTCTTTGATATCTGATAGTGAAGCTTTATACAACCTATCAACAAACACTATCTCACCCTTGTAGCCTATCTTCTCTTTTACAATCTGAGCGGTAAGTTTTGCTCTTTTAGCGGGAGATGAGAGGATAATATCAGGTTTAATACCCATCTCTCTAAGCTTTTCGCCTATCATCGGCGCATCTCTTAATCCTCTTTTATTTAGACCTCTATCAAAATCCCCTACTCCCTCATCCCATGCAGACTTCGCATGGCGCATAAGATATATCGTTTTCAATATCGCTACCTTGTTAAGTTTATAGTTAGTACTAACGGATTGTGAAGCTAATTATATTTATTTGAGTTGAAGAATATGTTAGAAGAAGAGAAAAACCGAAACGGTTTATCTCTAAAAGTGTACAATAAATGCATCACTTGCTATAGATTTTAACCCACTTTTTGCGATACTTGCCTCTCTTTTGCTATCATAAGGACCAACTAGTACTAGTGTAACATCACCTTTTGTTTTGGTTACAACATTATCATATCCGGAACTATTGAGTTTAGTTATTATCGATTGAGGGGATGTTGTTCTAAGCGCTGCAACCTCAACAAAATAACCTTTATTTGCGACATGAGTTAATGCTGTATCTGAAGTTACTTTTTCTACCGTTTTTGAGCTATGCACAGGTAAAGATGCGACATCTTGTAAATACGCCTTTCTTGCAATAGGAGCCTTTGATATCTCATCTCTATACTCTCTATACTCATTTTGGTTTGGTTTTACTTTTATAACTGTCACTCTCCTTTTTGATCGATTATCAACCTTCTTATTTAGATAATAGTTATTAAAAAATCCATTTTCGCTATACTGATGAATAGTACTTGGAATTACTGTATAACCTAATGTCAAAGCTATGCTAAAATCATCATCTCTCGTATCGAATTTCTTGATATATCTTCCCTCTAAAGCTGTATTAAAGCCATATCCAAGATTGTATTTAAAGCCTATACCGATATCAGCAAGCCCTTGCGATACTTCGTGATTTGGATACTCATCGCTTAAACTTTCATATCCCCCACCTAAAAAGAGATAGGGTAAGATATGATACTCCTCTTTGCCGTCAACCACTAAGTTTGCCATAAATCTGTGGATATCGGTAGTTTTTGGTTTATCTGGACCTTGTCTAGAGTAGTCCACATCCATAGACCCCTCATAAGCTAATTGTAACCCATAGATATCCACTTCACTCTCATATACTGTAGCTCTTAAACCGTAAAAGTTTGTATGCTCATTGATATAGGAATCACTATCAACCTTCTCCATTGTAAAGCTTCCAGCTATTTCGACTCTATTATTAAACTCACCCGCATTGATCGATGAACTAAGTAAAAGAAGTGCCAAACTATATACAATATTTCTCATATTTGTCCTTTTAGTTTTAAAGATATTTAAAATCATATCGACAAAGATGAAAAAAAATTGAGTCTATTTGATATTTTTTTTAAAAAATGAAGTCTCAAGACCCATATAGGTCTTGAATTTGAGTATTGAGAGGGAAGAAATTAGTTTATATATTTGATAAAAGCGTCTCTCTTTAATCGTTTAACTCTTCTAAGTGTTTTTCTCGCAGCGCTTCTTGAACTAAATGGACCGACCAAAACTCTCGTTACATCACCGGCATCTTGTGTCACATAGTTAAACCCATGCTTCTCTAGTCTTGAGATCATCGCATCTGTCGAATTTTTTCTAAGCGCAATCACTTGTATATAGTATCCACTCTCTACTTCACCACCTGCCGTAGCTGTCGCTCGATCGCTCCCACAACTTCCTATCTCGCCATTATCATATGTGCTTACCGCCTCCTTTATAGGCTCAGCAACCGCCGCCTCTTTCGCATCTAAAGGCTCAACGATCAGTTCAGTCGTAGCAGGCTCCTCTACCGCAGGCGCTACCGGCTCTTCAACAGTAGCAGGTGCGGCAGGAGGAGTCATCGCTGCTAAATCTTGCAAAGTTTTTACTTTTTGCCCGCCAAATTTATATCCGACACCGATATGTCCTATCACATCCTTATCGCCATCTTCAACTTTTCTAATCCCTTGCAATTCACCAACTAAATTAACTTTATCATTTACCCTATATTTGATACCGGCACCGCCATTATAAAACATTTGACTATCAACATTGTTTGCGGGATTTGTTTGATAGATCTTTTCGCCACCGAGTCCACCATATATATAAGGGGTCACTCTCCCTTTACTTGCTACATCATATTGCAGACCGAATGTACCTCTAACAATATCGGTTTTTGCCCCTACTCTACCAGGAATCTCTATAGGGTTATCTTTAGAGCCGTCAACGCCTAATCTAACCGATACCCTATCTTTTACATATATATTTGCTCTAGCACCAAGTAATGCTTTACCATCATCAAATCTCGGCGAATCATCACTATAATTATAGATCTTTTTACCGACCATACCTGTTATCTCGACTTTTGGCGCCGCTTGCGAAGAGGTAGCTATTGCGGAGAGAACTACCATACTTGAAATCAACTTTTTCACTCTTTACTCCTTAAATTATTTGAAATTTTAGATAAGTATATGCACTTTTGAATAATACTTGTGTAAAATAAAAAATCAAATAATTTAATATAATCTCTTTTTCAACTACCAAAAAATAATATTAAAGAAAAAGGCTAAGAGTGGATTTTCAAAAAAAATTGCAAGAGAAGATAGAGGCGGATATATCACTGTTTGAAATCTCAAAGCTTATCAAAGCGGAGTACCGCCGCTATCTCTCCACTTTAAGTAAGGAGTTTGAAAAGAGTAGCGGAAAATCTTTCTTAGTTAAACATACGAAAGCGATCGATGAGTTTTTAAAGATCATTTATAAAGTTACTATAAAAAATCTTTTCGATCACTACGCTCCAAGAACCAATACTCTGCCCATAGCACTTTTGGCTCTCGGCTCCTATGCAAGAGAGCAGATGTGTGTCTATTCCGATATCGACCTGATGATCGTCTATAAAGATATCAAAGGGTATAACCTAAAGGAGACTATCGAGTCTATGCTCAGCCTTGCATGGGATAGCGGTTTTAAGCTAGGGCATAGAGTCCATGAGATAGATGAGCTACTTGAAGTGAGCAGAAGCGATCACACCATCAAGAGTGCCATGATCGAGTCTAGATTTATCTACGGTTCAAAACCTATTTGGCAAGAGACCCTACTTCGACTCAACATCATCAAAAAAGATAACCAACAAAAGTTTATCAGGGAAAAGCTCAAAGAGTATGAGGAGAGACACAAAAAGTATCCGATTGAGCTACGAGCCAATATCAAAGAGGGTGCTGGCGGCATACGGGATATCAATACCATCTACTGGATAGGTACTACACAATATAACATCTACTCGGTGAAAGATTTGATACCGGTGATTGATGAAAAGAAGTATCACATTTTAGCAAAGAGTATCGACTTTATCTTTCGGGTGAGAATTGCCCTGCATCTAAGTGCAAAAAAGAAGGTAGATACCCTACGACTCGAACTTATCCCAGATATCGCCAAGATGCTAAACCTTACGCAAGTGGGAGTTGCGAAAAAGGTCTATAAATCACTCTTTGAGATAGATCGAATCAGCGAACTTTTTCTCTATGAGCTATCTTCAAATATCTTAGATGAAAAAGCGACTCCCACTATAGCGTTAAATAGCGATCTCTATATCAGTGACGGTATCTTAACGGCAAACTATCAAGAGCCAACAAGCGGGAGTGATCTATTTGATACCTTATCGTTAGTACTAGAACATCATCATCAAATCACAAGCTACCACATCTCATTTAGCGAATATCTCTCTCATCTCATATCAAGCTTTGATAGTCACAAAAGAGCGCAATTTGTCACAAAACTACTTATCACAAAAAATATCTCAAATCTTCTCTTAGCTCTCTATAAGGCAAAGGTCCTATTTATGATATTCCCGCCTCTTAAAAAGATAAGATACCTTCCGCAATTTGACGGATATCATAGATTTCCGGTCGATTTGCACTCGATACAGACCCTGAAGTCGCTTGAGGAGATTGAAGATATCTTTGTAAGGCGACTCTATACGGAGCTTGATAAGAAGGAGTTAGCAGTCGTAACGCTTGCCTCCTTTTTGCATGATTGCGGTAAAGGGAGAAAGAGGGATCATAGTGAGCTTGGTAGCGTCATCGCCAAAAACTTTGCGCAAAATATCGGCTTTGACGCAGAGGATAGCCAGATGGTTTACAGGCTGGTCAGATACCATACCCTCATGAGCAATACTTCTGCTAGAGAAGATATCTACAATGAGAAGGTGATCTACGCTTTCAATGCAAAGATAGAGACGCCCCAAACGCTCAAACTACTCTATATATTGACCTATGCCGATATCTCCTCCGTAGGAAAGGGAACATACTCATCTTTTAACGCCAACCTTTTAAAAGAGCTCTATGAAAACTCGCTTGATGCATTTTCACACAAACAGCGGATCAGCGAAGCCTCAAGAAGGATCAAAATCGAAAAGCGACTTAAAAAGTATCCTCCATTTATGGAGCTAAAGAGAACAACACAAAAAAAGATCCTATCAATTAAATCCAATCTACTCTTTTTCAAATATACCCCCTATCAGATCACCGCTCTTGCCAAAAAGGTTCAAGAGTGTAAAAGTAGCTACAGCTACAGCATCACCACCTCTCCGCTTTCGATAGAGATACTCTCTCGGGTGAAACTCAACTTAGGCTACCTCCTTGCGAAACTCTCCTATCTCAATATCACTACACTCGATATCTTCAAGATAGAGAGTGGGCTTAAATACTTTAAGATAGTCTTTGATGAGGAGATAGACCCCGGTGAAAAGGAGCCGATAGAGAGCATCATCATCGATGCATTTGATATGCGTAAAAGGGCAAAACTCCCTCCTCTTGAGATCAAGCAAAAAGAGATCGAGGTGGATTGTGACCATTCACCCTCATACGCTAGTATGAAAATTAATACAAAAGATCAAAAAGGGCTACTCGCTAATGTAATATCGGTTTTTGACGATATGGGGATAGATATTGCA
>JALWLO010000056.1 GCA_027084135.1 Campylobacterales bacterium
CTTCTTATCCCAAGTGTGGTTTCCGCCGGTCATTACATCAATAGGAAGCTTTAGCAACTCTTTCGCATTTTTTTCACTCAATCCAAATCCATGGCTGGCATTTTCATAATTGACGATAAAGAGATCTATGGCATGCTCCTTTTTGACCTTTTCAACATACCGCTTCAACATCGATCTCCCCGGTCTACCTACCACATCACCACAAAAAGCTATCTTCAAATCAAAACCTTTTTAAACCCAAATTTGGGTTAAAATTTGATAGAAGTTTAGCATAAAATTTTTGTTATAATGGATAAAGATATATCCATATTTAAGGATAAACCTTTGAATATAAAAATACTCATCGTAGAAGATGATAAACTCTTTGCCGAAACTTTGGAGGATTTTCTCACACTTCAAGGCTATCAAACCAAAGTCGCTCATGATGGGGAGAGCGGCGAGGCGCTCAGCTATGAAGAGCGCTTTGATCTGCTACTGCTTGATATCAACCTCCCCCAAATCAACGGCTTTGAACTTCTCCAATCTATCAGAGAAACACAGCAGAATACTCCAGCTATCTACATCACATCATATCGCGATAAAGAGATGGTAAAAAAGGGCTTTTTGAGCGGCGCCGATGACTTTATGAGCAAACCGATAGATCTCGACGAGTTAGACCTGAGGATCAAAGCGATACTTAAGCGCTCAAATATCCTAAGAGAGTCGATCAAAATAGGTGAGATGGAATATCTCCCTCAAAGCGCTATGATCATTACCGATCACAAGGAGCACCATTTAGCCAAGAAGGTCGATCTTTTGCTCAAAACACTACTTCAACATCGAGGGGAAGTGGTCACTATGGAGAGGATCAAACAAGCGCTTTGGAACTGGGATGAGGAGGCAAGTGAGGGGGCGGTGAGAATATATATCAATGAACTCAAAAAGATTTTAGGAAAAGAGCGCATCAAAAATATCAAATCGGTAGGATACAAGCTTGAGAAGTGAAAAACTTTGGATCTATATATCCGCCACCATCATATCGATCACTGTTATCATCCTATCGTTACTACTCAATGATTTTTCAAGAGCGACTATCCAAATCGACACCCTAAGATATGCGCTTATCGTACTCATATCGACCGCTATCTTTCTCTTTCTCTCTACCTCCATCATAGAGCACTACAAAGAGAAGGAGCAGGAGATAAAGAGAGTCATAGATGAGACACTTCATGAGTTAAATACCCCGATAGCAACCATCAAAGCCAATGTCGCCCTCTTAAAAAAACGGATAGATGATAGCAGTGAATTAAAAAGGCTCTATAGGATAGAGGAGGCTTCGGCAAAGCTCTACAAACTCTATGAAAGTATCGAAAACTCACTCAAAGAGCAGATCGATATCTACCAAAAAGAGCGCTTTAGTATAAAGAGCGCTCTCAGTGAAGTTGTGAAGAGGTTTGACGATATCAAAAAGGGGATTGAGATAACTATGGATATCGATGATACCGCTATCCATACCTCTAAAGAGCACTTTGAGAGAGCTATCGAAAACCTCATCTCAAACGCAATCAAATACAATCAAGAAAACGGCAAAGTGGAGATAGCGTTTAAAGCAAATACGCTCTCAATCAAAGATAGCGGCAGAGGGATAGATACGAAAAACCTCTTTATCATCTTCGAGAAAGCCTACCAGGAGAACCCCACCACCAAAGGCTTTGGCATGGGGCTTAGCATCGTAAAAAACTATTGCGACAAAGAGGGCATCGAGATCAAAATCGATACCCAAAAGGGAGTCGGTACGACCTTTTTACTCGACCTTACACCGTTAGTACTAAAATAGTCGCTAAATATCATCCTCATCGATGCTATTTTTTTGCAACAATCGATCGATCTCTTCACGATCCAAACCCTCAAACCACCTCTCTAAGCCCTCTCTTCTACACCTGTTATAGGATATTATCATATCCCTCTCAAAGCTGTTTCTCGGCTCTTGAAAATCGATATCGATTTGATTGATAAGCTCTTTGTGAACACTCCCGTCTTCACTTCGTATAGCATAAAGCTTGATCGTTAGCGTATCATCCAAATAGGGCTTGAGATGAAAGAGTCTCGCTCTATAGTTACCGTTTTGAACCATCTCTATCAATCGATCATAATCGACACGCTCTTTTTGATAGCGTTTCAGTCTCTCTAATGTAGCAAGTATCCACACTTTAGACATCTGCTTGACACTTCCCATCTGCGTTGTACCGAGTCTTGCGTGGTTAAACTTGCTCTCTGTTACCAATAGATCGCTGATATTGCCGTTTTGCTCTTTGATATAGAGACCGTCAAAGCCGTTACGACCATACTCTCCATCCAACCTTCTCCAGTTATCACCATACCTAAAAAAGCGATCCATCATACACTCTGTGGCATATCCGTTGATGAGATTGATATGCTGCTTTTGGAGCGATATGGAGTTTGTTTCAAGATTTTTTGAATTGGAAGAGCAACTTAGGAAAAAGATTGCTAAAAATGTCAATAAAATAGTGTTTAACTTCAAAATAGTTTCCTTAAATATAAATATTTTGAAGCTATTTATACTATGTTTATCCCAAAGGCTGAGTAAAAAATAGATAAGCAAAGCGTAATTAAAGAGAGAAGAGCCCTCACCGAAAAACGGTGAGCGGCTCTAAAGTAAGTAGCTACACCAATGCCTCTTTCAACACCTCATCGATATGCTTCACAGGAATGATCTCAAGGGCATCTTTCACCTCTTGCGGTATATCATCTAAGTCTCTTTTATAGTTTTCGACAGGGATCAGCACCTTTTTGATTTTGGCTTTATAGGCGGCGATAAGCTTCTCTTTGATTCCCCCTATCGGAAGCACATTTCCGATAAGCGTCACTTCACCGGTCATCGCTACATCCGTTCTAACCTTTCTATTGGCAAAGATTGACGCGATGAGTGTTACGAGCGCTATACCGGCACTAGGACCATCTTTGGGCGTGGCACCTTCCGGGATATGGATATGCATATCAAATCTTCGATATATCTCTGAAAGCGGCGGAGTGATCTTCTCCTCTCTCTCTTTAGGGGTGAGCGGAATATCCTTTTTATCGACTTTTAGCTTTTTCCTTTCCACCAACATTTTAACTACACTAAGTGCGATTTTTGCAGACTCCTTCATCACCTCACCTAGCCTACCTGTGAGGATAATATTCCCTTTACCCTCTATCTTGATCCCCTCAAGCTCAAGTATATCACCGCCTACTGGCGTCCATGCCAAGCCGTTTACTACCCCTACCCTATCTCTATTTTCTCTCTTTTTGATTGAGAAGACCTCTTTTTCCAAGAACTCGTCAAGGTTTTTGGTCGTGATAGTGACCTTTTTGGTATCCGGCTCTAGCAGTATCTCTTTTGCCACCTTTCTTAAGATCTCAGCAACTCTTTGCCTTAAGTTTCTAACCCCGGCCTCTCTCGTATAGTTCGAGATGATAAGCTCTAAAGCCGCTTTAGAGATCGTCACCTCTGAGGGTTTGAGACCATGTTTTTTGAGCTCTTGGGGAATGAGATAATTTTTGGCTATATGGTATTTCTCTTGAGGCGTATAGGAGCTTAAAAATATAAACTCCATCCTATCTCTCAGCGGTGCGGGAATATTTTGGATATAGTTCGCCGTCGCGATAAAGATTACTTTGCTTAGATCGATATCAAAGTTCAAGTAGTAATCCCTAAACGCCACATTTTGCTCAGGATCCAATATCTCCAACATCGCCGAAGTAGGATCACCCCGATGGTTTCTACCCATCTTATCTATCTCATCCAGTACGATGACCGGATCCATCTCTTTTGCCTCGATAAGTCCTTGTACGATCCTTCCCGGCATCGCACCGACATAGGTTCTTCTATGCCCTCTAAGCTCATTGACATCCTCCAAGCCTCCGAGTGCGATTCTCACAAGCTTTCGCTTTAGGGCTTTGGCTATCGAATTTGCCAATGAAGTTTTACCCACTCCCGGAGGTCCTACAAAGCAGATGATGGCGGTATTGTTCTCTTTATCTTTGAGCCCTCTTAACTCCATAAGCTCCTTAACGGCAAAATACTCCTCTATCCTCTCTTTCGGCTTTTTGAGTGAGTAGTGATCCTTCTCTAGCTGCTCTTTCACCTCCAAGATGCTTAGCTTTCTTTTTGAAAACTTTCCAAACGGTATATCGAGCACCCAGTCAAGATAGCCCTGAATAACATTTGCATCGGCAGAGTCCGGATGCATTCTGGCATATCTATCGATCTGCTTCTTGATCTCTTTATATGCCTCTTTGTTGATATACTTCTTGATCTTCTCCAGCTTCGCTCTATACTCCTCTATCTCCTCTTCTCTTTGGTTATCGGTTCCTAACTCTTTTTGGATCTGCTTTAACTGCTCTTTGAGAAAGTACTCCTTATTGACCTGCTCAATTTTTGAGTGGACTTTGGATTTGATCTCCTTTTGCAGTTTGCTACCTGTGATCTCTTGAGAGAGCAACTCGATGATGGAGAGTAGTCTCTTTTCCAGATTTGTCTCGATAAAAAGCTCATACGCTTTATCTTTTTTGAGCTTCAGCGTGCTGGATATCAGATCTGCCAGCCTCACCGGGTCGTCATTATCCTCTATCGTTTTTAAGAGATCGGGGTGAAAAAGGTTACTGATAGAGGCTAGTGTTCTTACCTTCTCCTTGAGTATCTCGAGCGTCGCTTGTACCTTGAGCTCATTGTAGGGTTCTACTTTTATCACATCTACCGTTGCTACCAGCGGGTTTACCCCTACCCTCTCAACGATCTTCCCTTTTGCAAGCCCCTGAAAGAGTATCTTTGTCTTTTTATCCGGAAGTGCTACCTTTCTCATGATCGTACCGATCACACCGCTGTCGTAGATAGTGTCAAAATCTCTCTGCTTAGCTGCCTCTTTCGACGGTACCACTAGTACTAACGAGTTACTCTCTAGCGCCATATTTGCGGCACTTAGATCCTCATCTCTTGTGATAAATATTGGCGAAATCATAAATGGATATAAAAATAGTTCATCCTCTACGATGATCGGTAAGTTTGTCGGAAATGTTCCGTAGTTATCTAATTGCATATTACCCCTCTTTTTCTCTTAAAATAGACTTTTTGGCTCTACGATCTCTATCCCTTTGAGCCATGATTTTTCCAGTTTTTCTTGATAGATCTTTGCCGCTTTGAGTTTGCCGGTTTTTTTATAGAGTTCGACGATGTTTCTGTTTAGTAGATACTCTGCTGACTTCAATCTCGTCAAGATCGTCTCGACCTCCGGTAAAAACGGTGAGTTTGGATACTCATTGATAAAATTTTTGGCTTGCGCCATCGTATCGAGCAGAAGTTTTTGATCTCTATTGATCTTTTTAAATGACAAGAAGTTGGATTTGATCTTCAAATAGGTGAGATAGTCGATATTGTTTTGGCTACCGTATCGTTTGATATACTCATCGATATAGTAGTTTGCCATCAAATACTCCTCCTCCTTCATATGAGCCTTTGCCAAAATCATCATAGCCTCCTTTAACAGAGGGGATGCCACATGCTCACTCGCAAGAGAAGTAAAACTCTCATCAGCCTTATCAAGATCATTGACTTTGATATCTCGAATGATTTGGGAGTACCAATATCTATCACTCTTGTCATACACCTCATCTGAACCTTTTTTGGCAGATTTATTTGCGCAAGATGAGAACAAAAGTAACAACATAATTAAAATAGTAATAATTCTCATATCTCTCCCCAATTTTTTTGATTTAACATCTATTTTATCCAAGTTTTTGTTAATAAAACCGATATTAAATAAACAGATGTTAAGATTTAAAACAATTTAAAAGGATCAACCGTATGAAGCTTAGAGTAGTTTCACCGATTTTAGGTTTTGAGGAGATAAAAGAGTTTGAGTTTACAAAATTGGATGACTATTTTGCAAAGATCGAAAACGGCGGCATCTCTTTTACTCTGATAGATCCTACAAAGATTAGAGACTATACGATAGAGATAAGTGACTCGTACGCTTCGCTACTTGATATCGATGAGAAGTCTACGATCAAACCCTATTGTATTATGGTGCTAGATAGTGATATCAAAAATTCACATATCAACTTTTTAGCTCCGATCGTTATCAATGAGGATAAAGGACTACTCGCGCAAGTGGCACTTGACTCAAATGAGTACCCTAACTTTAAAGTATTGGAGCCGATTGCCGCCTATTTGTAGATAAAATAATAAAAGAGGTTTTAAAAGTGGAGATTTTCATCATAGGTACAGGGAAAATGGCTGAGGCTATGATAGCCGGTTTATCGAAAGCATATAGCGTCACCGTTGTCGGCAGAGATCGCTCAAAATGTGAAGCGCTATCTAAAAGATATCATACTCAAGTTGCAAGTTTAGAAGCTAGCCCTTTAGATATCTCCGGTAAAGATTTAGTACTAGCGGTAAAACCCTACGCATTAGATGAAGTGAGTACTAAGCTAAAGGGTAAAGCGAACTCCCTCATCTCAGTACTAGCCGGTACTAAATTAGAGCATTTGCGCTCCCAAATAGATGCGAGACACTATGTTAGAGCGATGCCAAATCTTGCCGCCACCTATGGAAAATCGATGACCACACTCACCGGAGACGAGAGCTTTAAAGATGAAGCTTTGAAAATATGTTCAACTTTTGGCAAAGTTTTATGGTTAAACAGTGAAACAGAGATAGATATAGCTACGGCGGTTGCCGGTAGCGGTCCGGCATTTTTAGCGCTTGTGGCTGAAGCGCTTAGTGACGGTGCAGTTAAAGAGGGACTTAAAAGAGAGGATGCAAATCTGCTTGTAAAGGGTCTATTTGAGGGCTTTTCTCCATTGATAGAGGATAAGCATCCGGCTTTGCTGAAAGATGAGGTGATGAGTCCGGGCGGCACTACCGCGGCAGGATATAAAGCGCTTGAGGCAAACGGTGTGAGAAAGGGGTTTATCGAAGCTATCGAGAAAGCTTATCAAAGAGCAAAAGGGAGTTAATCCCTTAGAGGTTGTGCTCCTTTTTATACTCTAGTACTTTGGCATAGATCTTATCTTTTAAAAGAAGCTTCTCTTTTTTTAGCTTCTCCAACTCTATATCAGTTAAAAAATCTTTCTTATTCTCAACCGCATCTATCTTCTCATCAAGCTCATTATGCTTCTCAAACATCTTTGCAAAATGCGCATCTTCCTGTTTTAGCTTTGAAATAATATCTCTATATTCGTGTAGCATTACTGTTATCCTTTATCGTTGTATGTAGTAAATATTTTATCATTTAAGTTCTATAATCGGCATTAATTTTTACATAATCATAACTTAAATCACATCCATACGCCGTATATGATCCCTCCGCTATTCCAAGATCACAACTGATCGTAAAACTATCCTTTTTCATGATCTCAAACGCCCGCTGCTCTCTCTCTTGATCAAGTATGGGATACTCTTTGGAATAAACAACTAAATCATCATACTTTATCACCAGCTTCTTCGCATCACACTCAACTTCGCTGGCACCTATTGTTGAAGCGATACGCCCCCAGTTTGGATCCTCACCAAAAAGTGCCGTTTTTACCAGCAGAGAGTTACTCAAGTTCTTTGCCACCTTTTTTGCCTCATCCCCGTTTTTAGCTCCGCTTACTTTGAACGCCACAACCTTATTTGCCCCCTCACCGTCTCTCACAATCATTTGAGAGAGCTCAAAAGCCACTCTATTTAGTGCAAAGGCAAACGCCTCTTTATCGTAACTGCCGCTCATCCCATTTGAGAGCAGTAAAACGGTGTCATTTGTAGAGGTATCGCCGTCAACGCTTATGGCATTAAACGAACCCTCTACCGCATCTTTTAACAACTCTTCCATATCGGCTCTCGGTACTAACGCATCGGTTACGATAAAGCATAGCATCGTAGCAAGAGAGGGGTTTATCATACCCGCTCCCTTTGCAATTGCGGCGATATTGAAGCTCTCACCGTTTTCCAACTCCACCCTAAAAGCGATCTGCTTCTCAAAGCTATCGGTGGTCATGATGGCTCTAGCGGTTTTGTAGCTATTTTTGGCATTGTAGTCAAACTTCGAAAATGCGGATATGATCTTCTCTTTCGGAAGCGGATAGCCGATAACCCCCGTTGAACTCATGATAGGATTTAGAGGATTTAACACTTTGGGGATATGAGAGAGTATCTCATTGATATCCTCTACGCCCCTCTCGCCGGTCATGGCGTTTGCGTTTTTGGCATTGATGAGTATAAAATTTGTTTTAAACTCTTTCGGATATCTCTTAAAGTGAACAATCGGTGCGGCTTGAAAGCGATTTGTCGTAAAGACTCCGCAAACTTCACACTCCGCTTCACTTCTGATAAACGCCACATCCCCATCAATATCCCCAACACCGGAGTTTGCGCTATTTGTACGCATACCGACATTTACAGCGTCGCAGTAAAATCCCTTTACATTTGCGATAGAGTTTTTAAGTGAGATAAGATCAAACATGGATAATCTCTCTTTCGGGCTGCTCTCTTTTTCTCACTACCTTCTTCGCTCTTCTGATACTCTCGCCGCTTCCGATGAGGAGAAGTTTACTTCCTTGCATGATGATCGTCTCCTCATTCGGCATCGGGATAAATTTTCCCTTCTCATCTCTGATACCGACGATATTGACTTTGGTATAACTTGGCAGGTTTACATCTTTTAACTTTTTATAAATCGTCCATGAGTAGCTTGGCACCTTTATCTCCTCTATATCAAGAGGGGTATCCTTTTTGTATAGAAACTGCTCTAAGATATTTTCCATCTCAGGTCTCTGACTCACCGCACTCATCCTTTGAGCCATCAGTTTTGTAGGGCTTACTACACTATCGGCTCCAAGTTTCTTTAGCTTCTCCACATCGGTAATCGAGACAGC
The DNA here is from genome assembly GCA_027084135.1 of Campylobacterales bacterium. GTDB lineage: Bacteria > Campylobacterota > Campylobacteria > Campylobacterales > QNZT01 > QNZU01. Next base: position 8,896 of record JALWLO010000056.1, read on the forward strand.
ATTGGTCATGATAAAGTATGGACGGCGACGATTCACCTCTTTTTCATGAAGCCTAGCTGAGGCGATAACTGCGATATTATCAGCAATATTCTTGCTAAGTGTAACTATCCCTTTTGCCGAGGAGAGGTGAGACTTTGCCAGAGCGATCTCGGTATGAGGCTCTTCATTGATAAAATAGGGATAGTTGTACTTTTTCGCCTCCTCTTCCAAGTTTGGATTGCTATCAACCACAACAAAAGGTATGTGATTTTCCCTAAACTCTCTCGTAAGCTCGACAGTATAGTCGTTATGGTGACAGACAACATAGTGATTTTTGAGTCTTGCGACATTATATAGCATCTTCCTCTCCTTTAAAATCTTTATCAAATCGCCCTTATTTAAAACCTCAACCAAAACACCCACAGAAAAGGAAAAAACACCGAATCCCAATATGATAAAGGTAATAGTAAACAATCTGCCCGCATCCGATATAGGCGCTATCTCTCCAAATCCCACCGTCGTAAAGGTGATGCCGGTTTGATAAATCGCATCGCTGAGGGACATATTGTCTATCAAGATATATCCGATAGTACCGAACATCATCATCAGTACCGTTAAGATAAGGGGAAGTCTAAAGGGGGCTAACTGTGTGTAGAGCTCTGTATCGAGGCTTATTTCAGGTTTTGGCTTCTTTTGCCAATGGAGGAATTTTTGTAGCTTTTTAAGTGGTTGCAACACTCCTCCTTTGACTTATGAGGGATTTACCCCTTTTTTCTCATTGTTCTCAACTCTTTTGCAGAGATTTTGATCTTCTTTCTTGTTCCATCCTCAAGTGTTATTCTCACCGTTCTTAAGTTTGGAAGAAATCTTCTTTTTGTTTTATTGTGTGCGTGGGAAACATTATACCCAACCATTGGTCCTTTACCGCTTATAGAGCACTTTCTTGACATCATATTTCCTTAAAATTTAGAATTTTGCCGGGTATTTTATCTTAATAAATCTTAACTCTCATTTAAAAATATAACATGTGTCATATCAAAACGATATCTTGCATAGGATAGTGCTTTTTATTATATGTCCAAAGGTGTAAATTATAAAATTTTGCGGTTGCGGCATTCAAATAGTCTTCTAATGAGATTTTATGAAATGCTTTGGAAAATCTATTTGCATACATTCCAGCGTAATAGCCTATATCGGAATTGATATCAACAGATCGAAAAAATGAGAATAACTGCTCTATCTGCCGATGCTCTTTCGGTTTTGCACCTTGATAAATTTCAGCGATCACTATCGCAGAGATAAAAAATCTCACATTATCATTTATCAAATATTTAAATCTATCAATCGTTTCAGGATTTTTCTTCAAAATGTTTATCACAACATCCGTATCTAAAAAGAGATTCATTCTAAAGAGCCTTTAACTATCCTACTTTTAGCTCTTATCTCATCTACATACTCTCTCGCATCGATATCTTTGAAACTCTCTAACGGTTCAAGCGTATCGAGAAACTCAGATAAACCGTTTTTATGATACTTTCTTAGTTCCCTCTTTACGCTTTGCCTGATAAACTCCGACATCGAGATATTAAGCGTTTTGGCTACCTCTTTGAGTTCAGAAATCAAACTTTCATCTAGGTAGATTTGGGTTCTTTGCATCTTTTGGCTCCTTATACATCACACTTATACATTATTATAGCATAAAGGATAGCACTAAATCAACTATTTAAACAGCGCAGAACCTATCCTTACCATATTTGATCCACACTCGATAGCAAGTTCATAATCCCCGCTCATACCCATAGAGCAGTACTTGGCTCCGCTACTTTTTAACTGCTCAAATATCTTATATGTAGCTTCAAAACTCTTTTTTATCACCTCTTTATCATCTGTATGCGCCCCGATACTCATCACTCCCTTTAGTACCAAATTTGGGCACTCATCTTGGATTTGGTGATAGATATCTTTTGCCTCTTCCACTTTGCATCCAGCTTTGCTCTCCTCGTTTGCGCTATTGATTTGCAAGAGGATCGACTGCTTTTTGCCTTTGGCGGCGGCTCTTTTATCTATCTCTTTTGCAAGTTCAACGCTCTCAACAGAATGGATCAAGGAGGGTGAGAGATCGAGAAGTGCATTGATCTTATTGGTCTGAAGCCTACCTATAAAGTGCCAATCTATCGGCAAGTCATCAAGCTTTGAAGCCTTCTCTTTGAGATCCTGCACCCTATTTTCACCGAAACTCCTCTGACCTATCTTATACACCTCTCGTATCTCATCACTATTTGCATACTTACTTGCGGCGATAATCTTTACGATGGTATATTCATCCGTTTTTAGTCTTGCAGCCTCTATCTTTGCCAAAATCTCATCAAATCTCTCTACATAACCCACAACTATTCTCCTGCAAATATTCTCATTATATCATTATAAGTCGTAAATGCCATAAGTGAGAGCAAAAATATCCAACCACCCACAGTCATATAGTAAAATGTCTTCTCACTCGGCGCTCTTCTAAAAATCATCTCATAGAGATTAAACATAATATGCCCGCCGTCAAGCGCAGGTATTGGCAAAAGATTTAGTACTCCCAAATTTACGGATATAAGCGCCATCAACGAAAAGAGTGTAACGATACCCACCTCTTGAGCCTTTGAAGTTACCTGCATGATAGAGACGATACCGCCCATATCTTTTGCCGGAATGATACCCTCAATCAACTTCTCAAGACTCCGTACGATCAGCGTAGTAGCGTGAATCGTCTCATCCCATGCATATTTTACGACATCTACAAAGCTCTTAAACTTTAACTTTACAAACTCACCAAGCGGTGCGATACCTATCATCCTCTTTTTGATATCTTCACCGAAGATACTCTTTGCAGGACTAATCTTTGGCGTTAGTACTAACTTTTTGATACCGTTGCTATTTTCTATAGTGACACTTATCGAACCGCTTGAGTTTTCGATAAGTTCTCCCATTTCATCCCAAGTTTGAACCTCGATACCGTTTATCGCAACGATCCTATCTTTTGGCTTGATACCCGCCTGATATGCGGGTGAATTTTCCATAACTGCACCGATAACAGGCGCCAGCTTCTCTCCACCCATAAAGGCGATAACGATATAAAGCAAAAATGCCAAAAGGATATTTGCAAAAGGTCCGGCAAGTAGAATAATGATCTTTTGCCAAGGCTTTTTACTCATATAGCTATCAGGATCATCGCTCTTTTTGCTTAGGTCAAAGTCATCCTGCCCCTTCATCCTCACAAATCCGCCAAGCAAAATAGGATAGAAGCTATATACCGTATCGCCGAACTTCTTCTTAAAAAGAGGCTTGGTGATGATGATAGGCATCCCCAAGCCAAACTCTTCAACCTTTACGCCAAAATACCTCGCCGCAAGGAAATGTCCCCACTCATGAAAGATAATTAATATACTTAGTACTAAAAATGAAACTACAATTCCCATTACTCTAAATACCCTTTTATATAGTCAAATGCTGAATATAGCGTGACCGCTACCGCTATCCATAAGAGTAGATCGGCATAAGGCCAATTCATCATTAAAAATCCGATAGCGATCATCTGCAAAACCGTCTTCACTTTTCCCGCAAAGGAGGCATGAACACTTTTTCCCTCTCCCGCCATTACAACTCTAAGTCCCGTGATAAAAAACTCTCTAGAGAGTATGATAAATATCGCCCACGGGTTAGCTCTGCCTATCACCATCAAGCCCAAAAACGCCCCAAGTAGCAGTAACTTATCCGCAAGCGGATCGAGAATCCCCCCAAGCTTGGTAATCTGATCCCAACTTCTTGCGATAAATCCGTCAAAAAAGTCGGTCACACTAGCTAAAACAAAGATAAGTGCTGTAAAGTAGTCAAGCCAACTGGGATCGATACCTTGAAAAAGAGGACTAGCCCTATCAACCAGCAACCAGAACATCAACGGCGCTAAGGCTATCCTAATAGTTGCTAAGATATTCGGTAAATTCATTAATTTGTATTAAATGTAGTGCCGCCGTCGATGATGAGTGTTTGAGCGGTTACCCATGAGGCTTCATCTGAACATAAAAAGAGGCAAGCGCCGGCTATATCTTCCGGTTGTCCTATACGATTTAACGGACTTAGAGCCTCTGTTTTGGCTTTGACCTCTTCATAGTTTACAAACGCTTTGAGCGCATCGGTATCGATAGGACCGCCACTTACTGCATTGACTCTGATGTTTTTCTCGCCAAGCTCAACCGCCGCATATCGTACCATCGCTTCAACAGCCGCTTTATTGGTACCGTGTCCGGCATAGTTCGGGATATAGGTGATATTTCCGGTAGAGCTCATAGAGATGATACTCCCGCCGCCGACCTTCTCCATCCTCTTAGCCGCCTCTTGCGCACCTATCACAAACGCCACAACGGTTGCGGTGTAGATGTTGTTGAGACCTCTGGGCTTTAGTCTCATAAATTTTCCGTAGCCGCCCACAACCGGACGACCGTATATCATCGCATTTGAGATAAAAAAGTCAACCCTATCAAAATCCTCGTCAATCTTCTCAAATAGCTCTTTATAGGTTTCAGGCTCAAGTACATTAAAGGGATAATATCTCACCTTCACACCATACTTCGACTCTAACTCATCAGCTATCTCTTTTGCCGCCTCTTCATTGGAGTTATAGGTAAAGGCTACATTGACACCCTCTTTGGCAAAGCGATAGACGATCGCCTTTCCTATACCTTTCGTACCGCCGCTTATCACTAATGTTTTACCTTTGAAATAACTGCTCATTACAATCCTTTTATCTCATAATTCTTCATAACTTCTTCGATCTTTTTCATATTTTGCGCACTCGGCTCAACAAGGGGCAACCTATACTCTAAGTGAGGGATAAGCCCCGCTATATACATTGCCGCCTTGATAGGAATCGGGTTGCTTTCACAAAAAAGAACCCTGTTGATAGGGTATAGTTTATCATTTAACGCTTTAGCTTTTTTATAATCCCCCTTGAGTGCACTGTGAACCAACTCGCTCTTTAGATCCGGCAAAAGGTTTGCCGTAACGGAAGTGATCCCCGCTCCACCGTTTGCAAGTATAGGAAAATCTATCGCATCATCACCGCTTAATACTAAAAGATCAGGCTCCTGCGACAAAAGCGCCGTAACTCTTTCCAAAGAGCCGGTCGCCTCTTTGATACCGCAGATATTTTTCACATCTCTAAAGAGTCTAAGTACTGTTTCGGGTAATACATCCACACCCGTTCTACCCGGTACATTGTAGAGCATCACCGGTATCTCAACCGCTTGGGCTATCGCTTTGTAGTGTCGGTAAAGTCCCTCTTGGGAGGGTTTGTTGTAGTAGGGAGATACCGAAAATATCGCATCCACTCCACAACTTTCGGCATGTTTTGCTATGTCGATGGCTTCGTGAGTGGCATTGCTTCCGGCACCCGCCAAAACTTTAGTACTACTCCCTTTACACACCTCTACCGCTATCTCTATACATCGTTTGTGTTCATCGTGGCTTAGCGTAGCGCTCTCACCCGTTGTTCCCACCGGGCAGACCGCATCGATACCGTTTTTTATCTGCCTTTTTATCAGATCGGCGTAACAGGCTTCATCGAGTTTACCCTTTTTAAAAGGCGTGATGATGGCTGTCGTTGCTCCTTGTGGAGGTTGGTTCATTTATGCTCCTTTCGCAATATTAGTGTCGTTGAGTTTGGTTTTGTAAAGTACTTTTTCGCCGCCTCTTGGATATCTTTTGAGGTGAGTGTGTTAATCCGCTTCTCATACTCTAACAGCGGAGTGATATCTCCCTTAGCAAAGTAGCTTCCGTATATAGTTGCAACAGATCTAGAATCCTCCATCTGATAGATCAGATCCGCTTTTGTATTTATCTTGATCTTCTCAAGCTCTTTTTTGGTCACCGGCTCACTCTTTAGCTTCTCTATCTCTGTTAAAAGCTCTTTTTCTACCGTTTCAGCTTTGACTCCCGGATTACAAACTGCCAGAAAGATAAAGATGGAGGGGTCGATATTTTCCATATTGTAGGCTGATATAGAGTTTACAAGCTTTAGTTTGTCGATCAGTTTGGCGTTAAGTCTGGAGCTCTTTCCGCTTGTGAGAAGCTCACTTATCGCCGAGAGTGCCACTTGATCTTTATCCTTAAAGTTTGGGATATGGTAGGCGATGGCAAGCATCTCCACTTCACTCTTTTTGGCTACCTCTATCCTTTTGGCACCGTCTTGTTTGGGCTCTATCTGGTGAACAGCGGGAATCTCACCGCTATTTTTGATATGTGCGAAATACTTTTTGGCGTTTTGAAAGACCTCCTCTTTATCGATATCGCCGGCAACTACGATGATGGCGTTTTTGGGTTGGTAGTAGGTTTGGTGAAACGCTTTTATATCCTCTATCGTCCAGTTTTTGATATCATCTACAAATCCGATAGGTGTCCAGTGGTAAGAGTGGTAGATAAAGGCGTTGTTAAAGAGTCTAAAGTATAGGTAACCCATAGGGGAGTTGTCCGTTCTCCATCTCCTCTCCTCCAGTACAACATCTCTCTCAGGCTGAAACTCCTCATCTTTTAAGCTTAGATTTTCCATAAGCTCCGCAAAGAGTTCAAGAGATTTTGGGAGATTGTCGGCTGAGCTTTTGATAAAGTAGTGGGTATAGTCAAAGCTGGTAGAGGCATTATCCACTCCGCCAAATCCTTTGACGATCTCATCAAACTCACCCGCTTTGAGGTTTTTGGTCGATTTGAAGTTTAGATGCTCCAGCATATGAGCTATGCCGCTTTTACCCATCACCTCATTTCTACTTCCGACTCTATAAAAGATATCGGTGGTTATGACATTTGAACCGTTTTTCATCGGTATAGCCACTACCTCCAGACCGTTATGTAGCTTTTTTGTATAAAATTTCGGTAGCGTATCGCCCATCAATGCTCCTAAAATAAATATAACCGATAATATAATCCTCATCATAATTCACACCCGACCGCTTGCGTTATATCGCTAAATCCATCCCTCTCCAACAACTCCAAGAGTCCAAGATTTATCTCTTTTACAAGAGATGGACCGTGAAATATCAATGCACTTAGTACCTGCACCAGAGCGGCTCCGCTCTTTATCCGCCTGTATGCCTCCTCAGCTGAGTCAATCCCCCCAACTGAAATTAGTGTAGTTTTACCATAAAATTCTTTTGCTAAAGCTTGAAAAAGTTTAAAACTCTTCTCTTTTAGTACCTCTCCGCTGATCCCGCCGAAATCCCTCGAACCTTCAAGCAATGAATAGTCGATGGTGGTATTTGTAGCGATGATCCCGCTACTGCCGCTCTCAAGAGCGATACGGCAAAGCTCTATGGCATCTTTTGCCTCAAGATCCGGAGCGATCTTCAGCAAAATAGGCTTATCGGTCATAGAAGAGCCAAGCTTAAAAAGCTCCTTGATAAACGCTTCATTTTGCAAATCTCGAAGTCCCGGCGTATTTGGCGAAGAGATATTGATAACGATATAGTCCGATATCTCTCTAAATGCCTCTATCAGCACCCTATAATCCTCTATCGCCCTCTCTTGAGGAGTTGTTTTGTTTTTACCGATATTTGCGCCGATAGGTATCTTATATGGGTAGAGCTTTTGGAGTCGCTTCCTCACCGCTTCCATACCGTCATTGTTAAATCCCATAGCGTTTTGCAGGGAGTTTTGCTTAGGGTATCGAAAGAGTCTGGGCTTTGGATTGCCACTTTGGGGTTTTGGAGTGACGGTACCTATCTCTACATAGCCGAAGCCTATCGCTCTCAACCCCTCAACCATCGTGCAGTTCTTATCAAACCCCGCCCCCAAACCGACCGGATTTGGAAAGTGAGTGCCAAGCATATCTTGTGAGAGTCTGCTGTCTTCTACGATATAGCTTTTTGAGAGTCTATCCAGTATAAAAGGTGTATAGGTAGAGGCAAAATGGATGCTCTTTTCTAAAAGATTGTGTGCGGTTTCGGGCTGAAGTTTAAAGATGTACTTTTTGATATCGTTATAATCCAACTCTTCTCCCCTATCTTTTAAGCTTAATTATACAATAAAAATATAAAAGATAATCAAAATCACAGGAATATTATATTATAATTTTTTATTATATTTTAGGAGGGGAATCATGAAAAAGATAATGATCTGTGCGTTGGTAGCTACAACTTTTGCTTTTGCAAATGAGGCAAAACCGGTAAATCAGTGTACTTATAAACAGGCATCTACGATAAAAGTTGCATGGAAAGCATATAAAACACCGTTAAAAGTCGGTGTCGGAGGTACTTTTAACAAAGTTACTTATCATCCAAAAAAGCGTGTGGGAAGTAGCTTGTCGGATATCTTAACCGGCTCTACGGTCGAGATAGATGAAACCTCTATCAACTCCGGCAATAAAGGGAGAGATATAAAATTAGTTAAATTTTTCTTTGAAAAAATGAAAGATGACAAAATAAAAGGTGAGATCATCTCCGTTAAAGCTGATGATAAAGAGCCGACACACGGTCTCATACTCACACAAATCACCCTAAACGGCATAAGCAAAAAGGTACCTATGAAGTATAGTCTGAAAGATGGAAAACTGAGTGCCGAGGGTGTGATCGACATCTTTGACTTTAGCGGCAGTGATGCACTCTCATCCCTAAACAAAGCCTGTTTTGAAAAGCATCAGGGGAAAACATGGAATGATATAACGATAAACTTTACCGCCGATATAGACAAAGAGTGTAAGTGAGTTGATAAGCGGCTCACTTGTACTCAGTTTTCTTAAAATCTGTGATTTATGAAACTAAAACTAAGGAGTTATTTTGTTAGCCAAAATAGTACCTAATGTCACAAGCAAGAGCAATTATCGATAAGATACATTTTTGTGTTATTGCCTAAATATAACAATTAACACGCATTTTGTTAGAATAACGGCATATTAAAGTATTAAACGAACAATCTATCCTTGAAATTATTTTAATTTTTCAATATAATTACTCATATTTATAAATAATTTCACATTGGATATGATTATCTTGCATTTTACATGTAAGTCAATAGAGTGTTTAATAGCGTATTTTATATATTGTGTTAGTTAATGAATAGTTGTGTCACAAAATAGTAGGGAAATAAATGTATCTCAAAAGTTTAACATTAAAAAATTTTAGAAAGTTTAGTAATGTAAATAATACTGTTAAATTTGTTGATTCTAAAAAAGGTTTACGGGCTGATACAATCAATATTGCTACTGCAACAACACTAATTGTTGGGAAAAATAATTCAGGTAAAACAACTATTACAGAAGCATTAAAAAAACTAATTGACAAAAATCAATTTAAAGCAAATGATTTTAACTTTTCTTACTTAAATCAGCTTTTAAATGAGTATATATCTGATAATTTTGAAAATTTTCCTATCCTAGAATTTAAATTGATTATTGGGTTGGACGATAGTGATGAAAACCAAGATCTTATAACTAATATTGCTCCTTTTTTAAATATTGACGACCTTGAGTCAAAAGAATTTGTGATCAGTATTAAATTAGAATTAGAAGAAACAACTAATTTTATAGAAAAAATAAAAAATATTATTGATAACTATGATGATTCTATAATAAGA
>JALWLO010000057.1 GCA_027084135.1 Campylobacterales bacterium
GTTACAAGCTTACCTGATGATACAACAGCTATAAGCGATATCAACAAAACTACCCAAACAAACAAGCAAAACATCTCAGACATAAACACATCACTCAATGCAAGAGTAGATGAAGTAAATAGCTCAACAATAAAAAACAGTAGTGCGATAACAGATATAAATAGTACAGTAAATACTCAAAGTACTAACATCAATGAGATAAACACAACAGCTCAAACAAACAAACAAGATATAGCAGAAATAAACGGTTCACTAACAACACTAAATACAAAGGTTACTACCAATTCAAATAACATTTCAGATATCAATACAACACTAAGTAGTAGAATAGACGAGCTAAACAATTCAACAGTAAGTTTGGATGATTTGGCAGATGCTCAAAAAGATAGCACAAATGAAAATATTTTTATAGGACATAGCGGATTTAACGGAACATATTACAATAAATATAACCTCGCTATCGGTATAGGAGCATTTGCAAACCCAAATAGTGATAATAGTAAAGATTATTACGGTAATGCTAATACAGCAATAGGTTACTATACATTGCATAACAACAGTACAGGTAACTCAAATATAGCAATAGGTCATCACTCACTATATATCAATACAACCGGAAGTTATAATACCGCAAATGGAGTAAATGCGTTAGAATATAATGAGGATGGAAACTTTAGCACAGCGATGGGTTATAGAGCACTATATCTAAATAAAAATGGGCATTATAACAGTGCTTTTGGCGCATATGCTTTAAATAGTAATAGTAGTGGAACCGGTAATACCGCAAGTGGCTATCAATCTTTATATGATAATACGACAGGAAACGGAAATACAGCAATTGGATTATACTCATTAGCAAGTAATACAGATGGAAATTATAGTGTAGCTATCGGTCATTCATCTTTATATGGTAATACATCAGGAAACTATAATAGTGCGGTTGGCTCATATGCACTTAGGTACAATACTAAAGGTAAGAATAATAGTGCTAACGGATATGCCGCTATGTTTAATAATACTACAGGAAATAGCAACAGTGCCTTAGGATACTATTCATTGTACGGTAATAAATTCGGTAGTTACAATACCGCTATCGGTGTCTATGCCGGATATGGAGTTTCAGACTCAAATATAACAGGAAATACACTTCTTGGATATGCTTCCGGATATAAATTGGATGATGGAAACTATAATACTCTTTTAGGCTATGCATCAGGATACTACTTAGAAAGGGGTGCGTATAATATCTTAGTAGGAGCTAATGCATATGCCCCAGATGCAAACGCCAGTTATCAACTAAATATCGGAAATGTAATCTACTCAAATGATATGAGAACAAAAAAGATAGGTATAGGTACAACCAATCCGCAAGCAAATCTCCATATCTCATCAGGCACTAGCGGGGATGCCACGCTTATCATAGAATCAGACACAGATAACAACAATGAACAAGACAATCCTAGCCTTATTTTTAGACAGGATGCAAATACAGCTGATGGGGTGATAGGTTTAGTCGGCAATACCGGAGATATATTTACAGACTCTATTGCAAACTCATTTTATATGGAGTCTGATACAACTGAGAATATACCGATACAGTTTGTTACAGGTCAAAAAGCAAGAGTTACCATCTATGGAAATGGAAATGTCGGTATAGGTACAAATTCACCTGCAAGAACACTTCATGTAAAAGATGTCCTAAGATTAGAGCCGAGAAGTTCAGCTCCTTCAAGTCCATCTGAGGGGGATATGTATATGGATAGTAGTGATCATAAGCTAAAGGTGTATGCTAATGGCGCATGGCACGCTTGTTGGTAATACTAATATCTTACCTTCCACAAAGCGACAAGTGCTCCTGCCGTAATGGCGGTGGCGCTTAAAAAGAGACTCTCCCCATAAAAATACCCCGCTACCAAACTTCCGACAAATCCACCCAGTCCAAATCCAAAGCCGTAATAAAACTGATTTGCAAGTTTTTTATCCTCAAACTTTTGATAAATGTAGCCGATGGTGGCGGTGTGGTAGAGGGCAAAAGAGAAGGCGTGGAAGCTTTGGGAAAGATAGGCAAGCGGCAAAGAAGAGGGAGCGAGATAAAGGATGAACCATCTAACGGCGGTGATAAATATGGAGAATTTGATAAGCTTCATCAGATCAAACTTGATGATATGCTCTTGAAAATAAAATAGCACTATCTCGCATATCACACCGAAACTCCAGAGGTAACTCACACTTTGCAGATCTACCCCATGCTCATTTTCATATAATGTAAAAAAGGTATAAAAAGCCCCAAACCCAACCTGCATCAAAAATATACTGCTCCATAGCGGAATATGCGAAGTAAGTATCGAGATGTCGGCTTTTTTGGCGGAAGATAGGGTCGTTTCACTATCTTCGTACGAGATGAGATATGCAAAGTATGCGGCTACAAGCACGCCGAGCGTGATAAAGTGTAAGCCCATACTGCCGCTAAAGAGTTTAGCTAGTACTAATGCAACCGCGATAAACCCGATAGAGCCAAATAGTCGGCTTTTCCCGTACTTCTCTTTTTGTAGGACTCTAATAGCATAGCTGTCGATAAACGGTAGTACCAAACTAAAGGAGAATCCAAAAACGATATTCGACAACGCAAAGATCCAAAAGTTATCGATAGTTAGATATAAAAGAGGTATAGAGAGAAGAATCATCCATATCGATACTCTTAGCGTTTGCTGGTTTAGGCTAAAGTGCTTAAGAAATAGAAACGGTGTCAAAAACCGCATCAGCGGAGGTATCGAGAGTACTACACCTATCTCAAATGAGCTATAGCCCATCTCGGAGAGGATTTTGGGTAAAAATATAACCCATACGCCTATGACCCAAAAGTAGAAAAAGAAAAAACTACTAAGGGTGAAGAACCTTCTACTCATCAGCTTTTATGACGGCGGTATTTGAGAGGAGATCCCAGATGCCTTGTCTATCTTTTCTAAAGTAAGGGGAAAAGAGGGGCAAGATGGTAAAAAATGCGATATTGAAAAATATAAATCTAGTAAGCGAGAGGATAAATGAGGGTTTTTCTTTGGTTTTAGTATCGATAACTTTTAGTTCATAAGCCTTCATACCGGGACTCTGACCTTTGATACTCCAAAAGATAGTTAGTACTAAACCAAGCGGGATAAGGATATATAACCAGCTCTCTAGCCGATGAGCTTCAATCCCGTTTGCACCTCTTAGACCGTCAAATATGAGATAAATCACCGCATAAAATATCGGCATAGCTATCAAAAAAGTATCCGTTACAAATGCTTTAAAGCGATCAAACAGAGAGGCAAAGGGTAGAGTCTCTTCTCTATTTGCTTTTTTGCTTTTTTTTGGCTCTTTAGTACTAACTTTCCCCTGCTTTACATCTCTCCATCTCATAGTTGGAGTATAGGAAATATTGAGTTAATTTAAGGTTAATCAAAATCTGGAATAATTACCGTTCCAAAAAATATAAGGGGAGAAATATGAAAAAAATAGCAGTAAGCATAGTACTAATAGCATTAGTACTCAATGCGAATGATAATGTAAGTGAGTATGCAAATGTAAAACAAGAGGGTATCAAATATATCAAGATGCTTGGCAAAGAGTTAAAGACAAATCTAAAAGCCAAATTAAAAGCCGATCCGTCTGGAGTTGGGGCATTTGGATTTTGTTCAGCTAAGGCGGAGGAGATCACTAAAGAGGTAAACGCCAAACTTCCAAAGGGTGTGAGTGTGCGAAGGGTCTCTCTAAAAACCAGAAATCCCAAAAACTCACCGGATAGTACCGATAAAAAGGTATTAGAAGAGTTTGAAAAAATGGCAAAAGAGCATAAATTGAGTCCAAAAAATATAGTTGTCGCTGATATAAACGGTACCAAAAGAGTCTATAAGCCGCTTCTGGTTAAAAAAGTGTGCCTTAAATGCCACGGAACAAATGTTTCTGATGATATCAAAAGACTTATCAAAGAGAGATATCCGTATGATGCAGCGATCGGATATAAAGAGGGGGACTTTAGAGGTGCGATCGTAGCTGAGATGAAAAAGTAGTTAGTACTAACTTTGGGTATAACTTTTAAAACTTATACCCAAGTCGTACGATAGTCTTTGTATCTTTTGTTTTAAATCCGACCGGTGGGAGTTTATCGTACCTTAACTCCTCTTCGATGGTTGCGTGGAGATTTGCACCCATATCGATATCAAGTCCAAAGAGTGCGGTAGCCTCTATATCGTTGCTAAAATCTTTCATATTCTCCATAGCTCCAAGCTTTAAATTAAAGGTACTGTTTGGAAGTATCTTGTTAGAGTATTCCAGATACTCATTTAGTGATCCGAATTTTTCTGTCGGTTGATGGTTTGTATACTGCTCTATATTGTAAGCAGGACCTATCTTAACACTTAACTTCTGTTTTAGATCCTCAAACAAAATCCTACCTATCCCGCCGACTATCGATATCTTGTTTTTGTAGTTGTTGAAGTTGTTTCTAAGCCATTTAGTGCCGATAAACCCGAGCCACTTATACATAAGTTCCTGTTCACCGTCTAATGAAGCGAAATACTCCTCAGCTGTCTTTGTACCGTGATCTTTAGTCAAAAAACCACTTGCCACAAAACGGTATAAAAATGGCTCATACTTTTGGTTATTAAACTGATGTGCGAAACTATATTTAGCATCAACATTTGTGGTCTTTGTGTTACCTGTTGTATTTGCAAAACCTATATCGATACTCTGTTTCGGCTTAGAGGTACTTGCTATTTTCGGTGCATTTGCACTATACTTTGCCTTGACATCAGTTGCCTTGATATCGGCATGTACTAAAG
>JALWLO010000058.1 GCA_027084135.1 Campylobacterales bacterium
TCCACCTTGTGGAACTGGTGGACGCGGATCAGCCCGCGCACGTCGCGCCCGGCGCTGCCCGCCTCGCTTCGGAAGCACGGCGAGAAGCACGCATACCTGAGAGGGAGCGCCGCCTCCTCGATGATCTCGTCACTCAAGATGTCAAGTTTAAGTTGGGTATCGCCTGTTTGGTTTTGATGATCGCTATATCCGGTATCCCCATATGCTATCGCCTCTTTTATCCTCTTTGCCGATCTCTCTATCGCCTCTATTATCTCGTCCACTTTTAAACCCTTTTTGCGTTTTTATAGATCCACTTTATGATCATATCTATATCGTTTAGATCTAAAATCTCTATACCCTTTGGCAACGCTTTTACACTCTCATCCACCGCTATTGCATCACTTACTGCTATATAGCTCTCGTCAATCTCACCTCTAAATATAGAGATGCGAGGTAGAGGAAGTGTTTTAAGCCCTTCAACCATCAAGAGATCGAAGTCCTCCAAAAGTGCTATCGCTTCATCGATAGTATAGGGTGAATGTTTAAAAAGCGTCGTACGGGTAGGGGACAATACTGCCACATCCGCACCGCTTTTGAAAAATCTATCACTATCTTTGCCCTCTATATCGAAGATAGCTTTATCTTTTGGATCATGTTTGATGATAGCAATCTTTTGTGAGGGTGAAAGTTTTTTGGAAATCTTCTCTATGAGTGTGGTTTTACCGCTATTTGACGGTCCACTAAATGCTACTGCCATTCGTTTCATAATCCCATTGTAACCAAATCTAAATTAGTTTAGTGTAAAATCAAGCTATGAAAAAAATAGCTTTGATATTATTATTACTAGCTTCTCTGTTACAGACCGGTTGTACTCCCAAAAAAGGTTTTTTCGCTAAGGATGTGCTCTATGAGAGTGCGATTGTTTGGACAAAAAAGGGTGATATATTTAACTCCCTTGAGTTAAAGTCCTCAATCGTCGCTACCTATCTCAATCCTCTCAAAAAGGAGTTTAGAGAGAAGGGTGGTGAGTGGTTCTTGATATCGCTGTTTGTTGATAAGAGTAGCGGTATCAAAGAGAGCCTTAATAGCAAATTTATCACCTTTCAGTTAAACGGTAAAGCCCCTAAATTTAAAAAGAAGTTAAAGTACAATGATGAATTGATCGCATTAGCACCCTTTAGAAATAGGTGGTCATCATACTACTTGGTTCACTTCGATAGCGATGAGCATCCTGATCTAAAGCTCTTTTACAAATTTAGTAACTACGGTGAGGTGACTTTAAAGTTTGTAAGATGTCAGTAAGGCTGACTCCAAGTCCAAGGTGCCTGGCATAGATTACATAGTTTGCCAACACCTTTTTCCCGTATCGCCTCGCTTGTGCGTTTGGTACCATCTCCATACTCCAAAAGGGCTCATAGGCACCCGATTTGAAAAAATCTTTTGCTAAAATCTCCCTTTTTGTAAAGCCTAGACCGCCGTTATAGGCATAAGCGATAAAAAGAGGGTTTGATAGATGCTTCTCTAAGTAGTCTAGATGATAGTTGGCAAATTTTAGAGCAATTTTTGGATCAAATATGTCTATGAGTTTAAAATCTATCATACCAAACTTTTTGGCTATATCTTTAGCTAAAAAGGGCATAAATTGCATCATTCCAAGAGCATAAGAGCTTGATACATCTGTTGGGATAAATCGACTCTCTTGTCTGGCTATGGCATATATCAGTACTCTTCTCTCTAAAGGGGTATTTTTAAGATATTTGCTATACGGAGTGATAAAGTAGTGTTTGTTATCTTTAAATCTATATAAAAGTTTAGCGATATGGGGCAGTGTTTGAGGGGTATTATACTTAAGTAGATAGGCTACTTTATCTTTATGGTTTTTAAATTCCTTTTGAACCATATTTTTGAACTTGAGCCATGCAAACGGATCCTTTATATCAAACGGAATAGTCGTGCTTTTTGGGTTTATATCGTAAATGATATTTGTCGGAAATTTGCCGAGAAGCTCATAGGCTCTTAAGGTATAGATATTGAGATCATAACTGTTTGTTAAAGTAGTGAGATAGGTTTTGCTTTTTGTGAGCATATATCTCCAAAAGATGGCTCGATCTCTATCAAAGGCTGTTTTAGCTTTATGGCTTGAGAGTTCAAGATATCCCAGTGCTCTCTCAAGCTCTCCGTAACGTATGGCATTCATCCCAAGTAGAAAGTTGGCATTCGCATTAAGCTTCGAACTATCAATCTCTACCAAAGATTTTTGAAGTTTATCTAACGCTTGATCTCTCACGATCCTATCAACCATCACATTAAATGCAGTGTAACTACTTAGTTTAGTGATCAGCGAGGGTGGAAGAGGGTGGTTGAGATACGCTTTTCTATACGCTTTTCCCACAGCGAGAAATGTTTCGATCAAAAGTTTTGGAGGCAGTTTGATAAACTCATCAAAACTCTTTTTGATAACCGCTTGGTACTTTTTTGAGAGGTTTGGGTAAAAGAGCTCTATATCTGAAGCAATTTTTGAGACCAGTTTGGGATCAGATATGGAAGCTTTATATAGTGATAAGCCATGCTGCACACAATCTCCGTTTTTACCGATGAGTCTCTCGGCGCTTAGACCTTTGCAATACTTTTTTCGGCTTAAGTTATCGATATCATATTTGGCAAAAGCGTTGAAGAGTTTGGGTGAGAGGCGTTTGATCTGCTTATAGAGTATCTCCGCCTCACTCTTTGTGACCCCCTTTTGAAGTTTTTGCCAGATGTAGAAGTCTTTGACATAACTTTTAGGAAGTGTACTAAACTCGGTGACTTGGTACTCTCTTGCCCCAACTACGGCGGCAAAAGCCGTTAGTACTAAAAAAAATTTTCGCATCGATTAGTATGCGATACTCATCAAAAGTTGTTGTATGAAGATAATGGCAAATAGTATGATGATTGGTGAGAGATCGATACTGCCTATTACAGTCGGTATATATCTTCTTATAAACGCATATACCGGTTCGGTTACTCTTCTAAGAAAATCGACTATCGGATTTCTTGGGTCAGGATTAACCCAACTGATAAGGGCGGAAATGATAATCACCCACTTATAAAGCTCCAAAACTTGAACCAGTGTCATCACAATTGCACTAATCATTCTATATTTTCTCCTACAAAATAAATATGTTCTCTTTTCTTGTAAATAGTTATATGCGTTGTAATATAACAAAAAAAGGCTTTAGTACTATTTTAGAAGAACATTAGTACGAGAGTAGTACTAATGCTTAATGCATCGCTTTATAGATGGTATGGGCAAAATTTCCAACAGATATTTTTCCATAATTTTTGGCTAATGTAACTGCTTTTCCGGCATCAAGCAAACCATATCCCCAGTGGTCATTTCTGCCGTATCTATCATAGCGGTATCTCCCCTTTTTTTGTGCGGTTACTCTGAGTATCTCTATCACCTCTTCTCTACTGAGAGTAGGGTTTGCCGATAGTACTAGTGCCGCAATACCGGCGGCTATCGGTGCGGCTGCACTTGTACCGCTAAAACCGGCTGTTGAAGTCGTATAGTTTGTAGTACTAAAACCTTGGTATCCACTTTTATCTGTTGTGATGATCGAGTTGTTATATCCTCCCCCCGGTGCGGTAAAATCTATATGACTACCGTAATTACTATAGGGTGCTATATGATCATATCTATCGCTTGCCGCTATGGAGATAACATAGGGAGATTCTGACTCATCATTGATAGGGCTATATCTACTTGAACTTTGACACACAACATGCCCGTCAAATGGGTCTATACTATAGTATTGATCCATGTTACAGCCATCATTTCCGGCGGCAAAAAATATCAATACTCCTTTACCGTTTCTTCCATCTATAGCAAGCTCTTTGAGAACTTCTTCAAAATCTTCAGTGAGGTTGTTGGTTCCCCAACTGTTTGAGATGATACTTACACCTGCATATGCCATATCTTTATATGCTTTGATATCATTGGATATACTATCCCTTGAATATCTTATCGCCAATATCTTGGCTTGAGGTGCAATACCTGTACTTCCAAGATAGTTATCCATGGTTGCGGCGATCAAACCAGCACATGCGGTTCCATGCCAGTTATCGGAGTTTGGCTTAGGTGCGTTTGGAAGATTGTTATCTAACAGAGAGTAGTTGCCATTTACAAGCGTAATGCTTTTTGATCCGTTACTATAGTTTCCATATCCGTAGATATTTGCTCTTAAATCTTCATGTTTAAGGTCAATACCCTCATCATAAACACCTACAATGATACTTTTTCCGTTTCTATCTTTTCCTTTTGTGAGATACCATGCATTTTGCACATCTATATTTCTTAAGTGCCACGATCTCCAGTAGAGCGGATCGTTCGATCTTGTTCTTTTAGGTATGATAAAGTCGGGATGAGCATATCTAATCCCTTGTAACTCCGCGATTTTATTTGCGATATTGAGCGCATCTTTCCCTTTTTTCACCCTATAAAGATAGAGATCCTTAAAAAGACCCTCTATAAACTCAAGACCATACTCCCTCTCGACATAGCCTGCTATATCCGTATCATCAAAAGCGACGATGATTTTATCACCGACACCTATTTTAGTTCCGGCTCTATTTTTGTAGTAAGTGATGGGGTTGCTGTTTCGACTGCTTTTCAATACTAGCGGCTCTTTAACCTTTGTGAGAGGTACCCTTTTCTTTTTTTTATAGTAGAATGTATCTCCATATAGCGAAGATAGACCTATAATCAATATAGAAGTGATAACTTTTCTCAATCTCTTTTCCTAAGCTT
>JALWLO010000059.1 GCA_027084135.1 Campylobacterales bacterium
CTGTGAGGATATCTTAAAAACCGATAAAAATATAAAAGCGATATATGCTGTATCCTTTAGCGGAAATATGCAAAATCAAGAAACTTTAAAAAGATTGAGAGAGAAGTATGGAGTGATGATACTTGAAGATCACGCTCACTCTATAGGGGCATCTTGGAGGGGTATAAAAGCCGGAAGTTGCGAAAATTCAGAATGCTCAACCTTCTCTTTCCACCCCGTTAAAACGATCACGACAGGTGAAGGGGGTGCGATAACAACCAACTCAAAAGAGATTTATGAAAAACTGCTTACCCTTAGAAATCACGGTATAGTTAAAACGCCTGAGATGGCACCGTGGGAGTATGAGATGAGAAGCTTAGGATATAACTATCGACTTACCGATTTTCAAGCGGCTCTTGGTATAGGTCAATTAAAGAGATTGGATATTTTTCTTGATAAAAGACGAGAGATAGCCAAAAGATACCATGAAGCGTTTGAAGATAATGATATAGTCTCTCCACTCTATACATACAATCAAGAGAGTGCTTATCATCTCTTTGTAGTAAGGGTAAAATATTCGGATAAGAGAGCGCTATTTGAGAAACTACATAAAAGAGGTATCAAAGTTCAACTTCATTATATGCCTATAAATAGACAGCCCTACTATAAAAGCTTGGGGTATGGAGATGAAAAGATTCCTGTGATGGAGAGGTACTACAAAGAGGCTCTCTCTTTACCTATATATCCACTTTTAACTAAAGAGGAGCAGGAGTATGTGATTAAAGTTTTGTTTGAGGTACTATATGAGTAAAGCTATAGCTATCATACCTGCTCGTGGCGGAAGTAAAAGAATACCCAAAAAAAATATCAAAAACTTCTTAGGTAAACCGCTTATCGCCTACTCCATAGAGAGTGCTTTAAAAAGCGGTCTGTTTGATAAAGTCGTTGTATCAACTGATGATGAAGAGATCGCAAATGTAGCAAAAGAGTATGGGGCAGAGGTACTAAAAAGACCAAAAGAGTTGGCAGATGATTTTACAGGTACAGGCGAAGTTACCAAACATGCCTTGAGTATCTACAAAGGATACGAATTTGCTTGTACCATCTATGCAACCGCACCCTTTTTACAAATAAGATATTTAAAAGAGGGTATAGAAAAATTAGAACAAAATGAAGATGCCGTGATGGCTTTTGGAGTTACGAGCTTTCCCTATCCCATATGGAGAAGTTTTAGGATAACTAAAGATAACAGATGTGAAATGTTTTGGAGAGAGAATTTTCCAAAAAGAAGCCAAGACTTAGAAGAGGCTTATCATGATGCAGGACAGTTTTACTGGGAGAGAGTTGGAGCAAAGAGTGATGATATACCTTTTGGCAAAAACGCTATCCCTATAAAGATACCAAGATACTTAGTGCAAGATATAGATACTTTGGAGGATTGGAAGAGAGCTGAAGTGATGTATAGGGTGTTAAGAGATGAAGGTGCTATTTAGAGCTGACTCCTCTTCAACCATAGGGTTGGGGCATATTATGAGAGATTTGGTTTTAGCCAAACAGTTTAGCGATAAAGGAGATGAAGTTATCTTTGCTTGTCAGGAATTAGAAGGAAATATTAACCACAAGATAAGCAAAGCCGGATATAAGTTAGAGATATTAAAATCTCATGATATAGAAGCACTCGATCAACTGATAAAAAAACTGCAAATAGATATGATCGTTATCGATCACTATGGTATTGATTACAAATTTGAAAAAGAATTAAAAACTAAAAACCCAAAACTAAAAATATTCTCTTTCGATGACACCTATAAAAGACACTATTGCGATATACTTTTAAACCACAATATATATGCTGATAAAAGAAGATATAAAGACTTGGTACCAAAGCATTGTGAGCTTAGATGCGGAGAAAAATATACCCTTATAAGAGAGGAGTTTCAAACAGAGAAAGGGATAAGTCGAGAAAAAAGATATGATCTCTTGGTTGCTATGGGTGGAGCTGATACAAAGAACTTAAGTCTAAAGATAGTGAAACTTATCCCAAAAAGCTTTAGGATAGCTGTCGTAACAACCGGGGCAAATAAACACTTAGATGAGTTAAAAGAGTATGCAAAAGATAAAGATAACATCAAGCTACATATAAACTCAAATGAGATTGCAAAGTTGATAAATGAGAGTCGTTTTTGTGTCATAACCCCAAGTACTATAACACATGAAGTTTTGTACTTAAATATCCCCTTTTTGGCTATAAAAACAGCGAACAACCAAGAGTTAATGGTTAGATATTTGATGAAACATAGATATAAAGTTATTGATGATTTTGAAGAGAAAAAATTTCTCAAAGTTGCAATAGAGTTAAAAAACTTCATAGATTTATCTGATGATGAAAAAGAGAGAGTTTTATCATGGAGAAATCATCCAGAGATAAGAAAATGGATGTTTGATAAAGATGAGATATCTTTAAAATCCCATTTAGAGTATATAAAATCACTTCAACAAAGAGAGGATAAAAGATATTTTATGGTTAACTATTTAGGAGAAAATATAGGGGTTATAGACTTTACAAATATAGATAAGGATAAAGCGGATATAGGATTATATGCTAAACCTGATATATATGGTGTCGGTAGTGTTTTGATGCAAGCGATTATAGAGTATGGTTTTAAAGAGTTAAAGCTAAAAAAGTTAGTAGCACAAGTTTACGAAGATAATACTAAAGCTATCAACCTTTATAAAAAGTTTTACTTTGTTGAGATAGAAAGAGGTAACGCTATAATCACAATGGAAAGGCAAAGATGAAAATAGGAAACTTTGAACTTAATAAAGACGGTGTTTATATTATAGCAGAGATGAGTGCCAACCATAACGGTTCTTTGCAAACGGCACTTGAAACGATCAAAGCGGCTAAAGAGATTGGAGCAAATGCGATCAAGCTACAGACCTATACCGCAGATAGACTCACACTCAACTGCAACAATGATGATTTTATCATTAAAGGTGATACGCTGTGGGATGGAAAAACTCTTTATGAACTCTACCAAGAAGCCTACACCCCCTGGGAGTGGCATAAAGAGCTGTTTGCCTATGCAAAAGAGATAGAGATAGATATATTTTCATCTCCATTTGATAAGAGTGCGGTCGATTTTTTGGAGCAGTTTGATCCGATAGCTTATAAGATAGCATCTTTTGAGATCACAGACTATGAACTTATCAGATATACCGCTTTAAAAGGTAAACCTATGATCATCTCTACAGGTATAGCAACAATAGATGAGATACAAGATGCGGTGGATATCTGTAGGAGCGAAGGAAATGATGATATAGTACTGCTGAAATGTACAAGTGCCTATCCTGCTCCCTTGGAAGAGGCTAACCTAAAAACCATACCCAATCTTGCAGAGACATTTGGTGTCGTTGCAGGTTTTTCGGATCATACCTTGGGGATAACGGCATCTATCGTAGCAACAACTTTAGGAGCAAAAGTGATAGAAAAGCACTTTATACTCGATAAATCCATAGGTGGTGCGGATGCTAAGTTTTCACTTGATAAAGAGGAGTTCTCCCATATGGTAAAAGCTGTTAGAGATACGGAAAAACTGCTTGGAAGAGTGGACTACTCGATGAGTGAAAAAAAGAGAAAATCAAGGGCATTAGCAAGAAGTCTCTATGTCGCTAAAGATATCAAAAAGGGTGAGAAATTCAGTGAAGAAAATATCCGAAGTGTTCGTCCGGGGTATGGACTGCATCCTAGGTATCTTAAAGATATTTTGGGCAAAAAGGCAAGTAGGGATTTAGAGTTTGCTACAACTTTAAAATGGGAGCATATAGACATGGAATAACTTTTGCTTTCAATTTTAAATAATTAAAATCTGGAGCAATTTATGTCAAAACCTTCTATCGAACAAATAGCCATTACTACTTATCAAAACAATCTTTTATATTTTCAAAAAGAGCAGCCGAGAGTATATGAAAAGGTAACCGCTTTTGAAAATGCGGTTGCTAATGGATATTATCAAGAAAAATATGAGTTAGAGTACAAAGAAGAGGGATATTTTGATGTAAAAGAGAAAAGTAGTGGAAAATAACTATAAGGAAACGACACAAAGTGTCGATATGCGCAAAGAGGATAATGTTTTTATCGTCTCCCCAAGGCATAAATTTACAGCCAAATTTCTAAAAAAATCTAAAAGTGATCCGATCGATGCAAATAATTTAAGTGGAGTTGCTGAAATTATCGATTTTGTAGAGAGTTCTATCCCTGAAAATTCAACGATGAAGAGATTAGAAAAATTTATTTTTTTTGGTACAGGCTTAGGTACACATATCGTAACTGTTGATAAAAAGATAGGTAGTGACTTTTATCTCTTTGTGGAGGATGATCTAGAGTTATTTAGGCTCTCCTTGTTTGTTACGGATTACTCTAAAATTGCTCAACATAGTGAACTCTATTTTGTGATTTTTGAAGAGGATAGAGATGCGAAGTTGATTATGGAGGAGTTTTTACAAGATGGCTTTATGCATAACCACTATATCAAATTTCTCCATATGTTGCACCATAGTGATGAAAAGTTAAGGGTATTCCATGAAGCGACTACCTCTTTGAACCATCTTCTTTTCCCTTATCATGCCTACTTCAATAAGTTTTTAAGAGCGTTAGATTTTATGAAAGAGGGGTATCGTTTCATTAACCTAAATGCAAAA
Organism: Campylobacterales bacterium; assembly: GCA_027084135.1. Lineage (GTDB taxonomy): Bacteria > Campylobacterota > Campylobacteria > Campylobacterales > QNZT01 > QNZU01. Next base: position 4,681 of record JALWLO010000059.1, read on the forward strand.
GTTCAACCCCTAAAAGATAAGCCTGTACTCCTTTTAGCTGCCGGTCCATCGTTGGCAAAAAACCTTAAGTGGGTAAAGAAAGTACAAGATAGATTTATTTTGGTTGCACTCACTTCAACACTAAGCATACTCGAAAAAGAGGGAATAGTACCGGATATCGTCACACACCTTGATCCTTATGCAAAAGGGAGTTTACCCCATCTACAAAAACTAAACAATAGAGACTATTTTACCAAGACTATCTTGTTAGCCGGTAGTCAATCACCATTTGAGGTTGTAGAGATGTTTGAGAAAGAGCGGGTGTTTATCTATGAAAACGGGACTTCTCATAAAAAGGGTTTTGGTAGTGTACAAGCTACTTGTGTAGGTTCTACAACACTTTTGCTCTCTTTAATTTTTGATGCCAAGGAGATTTATCTTTTGGGACTTGATTTGGCGATAGATGAAGAGAGCGGTTCTACCCATGCCGTAACACATGCACACTCTAAAAAACTAGATCTCTCAAGAAGTATCGGTATGGAAGAGATCTTTAACTTTAAAGAGTCTCTAATAAAAGTGAAAGGTAACTTTAAAGAAGAGGTTTTAACAACAGCAAATTTTTATATCAGCATCGAGAGTCTTGATAGAAATATTCCACGATACAAAAAGGAGTATCAACATATTTATAATCTAAATAACGGTGCATATTTAAGAGGTTGTGAAACAAAAAAGATAGATGATGTGAATTTGCCTAAGAGACAAGAAAAAGATCAACTTTACAGAGTTTTTATACAAAATAGCTCTAATAAAGTGACTAAGGAAGAGTTAGAGAGTATCAGAAAAATTTTAGAACATGCAAAAAAGGTGGCTAAAATCCTCAATAGACACAAGTTAAAAAAGTTCAAAAATGCCCAGGAGTATCAATATGAACTGATGCAACTCTCACTCGATATCACTGCCGATAAAAGTATAGAGGCAAGCTATCTAAACCTTGTACTGCTGCACTATATGCAATATATATATCCCTATATCTTTGATTATTTAAACACAAAAGAGATAAAAGAGTATACAAAGGGTATTCAAAAGATAGATAAAATCCTTATAACAAAAATGAAAAAGATAGCTGAATTTTTTGAGAGTAAGTGTGAGCGATTTTTTAACCCAAATTTTGGGTTTAAGATGGAAGTGGCTTAGAGAAAAGCTCTAAGCTCCACTTCTCTATCTCAATAGACTCATTACATTCTGTTGAACTTGGTTAGCTTGACTTAGCGCATAGGTTCCTGATTTAGCTAAGATGTTATGCTTTTGAAGGTTAGCACTCTCCGCTGCAAAGTCAACATCTCTAATTTGAGACTCAGCCGCTGTAACATTTACTTGAGTGACAGAGATATTTCTTACTGTTGACTCAAGTTTGTTTTGTTGCGCACCAAGCTTACTTCTAAGCTTATCGATAGCTGCGATCGCTATATCCATATTAGAGATAGTTGTTTCAGCAGCACTTTGAGTTGTAACAGTATATGAACTTGTACCTGAAACTGTTCCAACTGAAGCATCATTTATAGTTATTGTTTGAGTCTCGCCGGCATAAGCACCTGTATGGAATGTAAATGCACCGTGACTACCGTCAAGTATCTTCATACCATTAAATCTTGTAGTCTTAGCGATATCATTTGCCTCTTCCATCAAAGATGTTATCTCATCTGAAATCGCCGCTCTTGAAGCTGAACTTTGTGTATCATTTGCTGCTTGAGTTGCAAGTGTTCTCACTCTCTTTAAGATGTTTGTGTACTCCTCCAAAGCTCCGTCAGCTGTTTGGATAAGACCTATCGCATCGTTTGAGTTTCTGATCGCTTGTCCTAGACCTTGTGCTTGCGCAGAAAGCTTGTTAGCGATAGATAGACCTGCCGCATCGTCAGCCGCTCTGTTGATTCTGTGTCCGCTACTTAAAGCTGCAAGAGACTTGTTAAGTCCGATGTTGTTTTGAACTCCATACATATGAGCATTCATTGCTCCGACATTTGTGTTAATTCTAAAACCCATTTTAAATCCTTTTGTTGAAATTTTCTAAGAGTGCATCCTTGCCTCTTGCAAACTAAATCGTACTAAAGTAAAAAAAATTAACCCCTAGATATAAAAAAATTTACTAAGTTTGTGCTAATTGAAAAAGTTATAATTAAATTTTAATATTTTGAATAAAAAATTCAAAAAGGTAAAACAAAACTAATTATTTGATAAATTTGTAAAAAGATGATAGATATTTAATGAAAGTGTTGATTCTTCCATTTTAGTTTAGGCTTCTAATGTGAATTTGGTATAATACACCACTAAAATTTGATAGAAACCATGAAATAAAGCAAAGATAAGTAGGTAGATATTTTGAAAAAACTAATCATCGTTGAGTCACCGACAAAAGCAAGAACCATAGAGAATTTTTTGGGAGATGATTATACTGTTATCGCTTCCAAAGGTCATATCAGGGATTTGCCGAAGAGTTCATTCGGTATTAAGGTAGAGGATAAAAAATTTGTTCCGGAGTATAGGGTCAGTAGAGACCACTCAAAAGTGGTAAAAGAGATTAAAGAGTTGTCCAAAAAGAGTGATGAAGTCTATATCGCGACCGATGAGGATAGAGAGGGAGAGGCGATAGGATACCACATAGCTAAAGCTATCGGGGAGGATCCAAACAAGATACCAAGGATCGTCTTTCACGAGATAACCAAAAAGGCGATTGATCATTCACTTAAAAATCCGAGAACCATCGATATAGATAGTGTCAATGCTCAACAAGCCAGACGACTTTTGGATAGGATAGTGGGTTATCGTCTCTCCCCGCTTATCTCATCGAAGATACAAAAGGGGCTTAGTGCCGGTAGGGTTCAAAGTGCGGCTCTCAAACTTGTAGTTGATCGTGAGCGTGAGATAAAGGCGTTCAAACCGCAAGAGTATTGGTCGATCGATGGCATATTTGAAAAGAGTGTCGAGTCTATCTTGGTGGAGTATGAGGGATCCAAGATAGAGAAGATGACGATCACAAACGCTGACGAGGCAAATGCCATCAAAGAGAAACTCCAAAACCAGAGTTTTAAAGTAGGAAAGATCGAGAAGAAACAGAGAAAGACCTCTCCAAATCCCCCTTTTATGACTTCGACTCTCCAGCAGAGTGCATCATCGATGCTGGGATTTAGCCCGAGAAAGACGATGATGTTGGCTCAAACACTCTATGAAGGGGTCAATACCGATAAGGGTGTGATGGGTGTCATCACCTATATGAGAACCGACTCTTTGAATATTGCCGAGGAGGCGATAGAGGCGGCAAGGAGTAAAATAGCGGAGTTTGGAAAGGAGTATCTACCGGCTAAACCGAAATACTACAAATCAAAGTCAAAAGGTGCTCAAGAGGCGCACGAGGCGATCCGTCCGACAAATCTCGACTTTACTCCACAGATCGCAAAGCAGTATCTAAAGAGTGATGAGTTAAAACTCTATACTTTGATATATAATCGATTTCTCGCTTCTCAGATGAATGAAGCGATCTTTGAGTCTCAATCTATCATCTTTGAGAGTGAGAGCTCTAAGTTTAAGGCAACGGGCAGAAAACTGATATTTGACGGTTTTTATAGAGTCTATGGAAGCAGTGATAAAGATAAACTTCTTCCTGAACTTAAAGAGGGTCAAGAAGTTGAGCTTAGTACTCTTGAAGCGAATCAACACTTTACCGAGCCGCCTTCGAGATACTCTGAAGCCAGCCTGATCAAAAAACTTGAGTCTCTTGAGATTGGAAGACCGTCCACCTATGCACCTACCATCTCTATATTAACTGCACGAAACTATATAGAGATAGAGAAGAAGCAGTTGATCCCGACTGAGATCGCGTTTAAGGTGATAGAGCTTCTCGAAGAGCACTTCTCAAATATCGTAGATAGCAGTTTTACCTCTCAAATGGAGGAGAAGCTCGATGAGATAGCTGCGGGGAAAGAGGATTGGCAAAAAGTGCTTTGGGAGTTCTATGTCCCTTTTATGAAGGATATCGAAGAGGGTAAAAAAAATATCAAAAGTCAAAAAGTTGCCATCCCGACGGGTGAGAGTTGTCCGAAGTGTGGTAGTGAACTTGTCAAAAGGAGAGGAAGATATGGTGAGTTTATCGCTTGTAGCGCATTTCCTAAATGTAAATATACACAAAATATAGGTGGAGAAGAGGGGAGCAAAGAGAAGAGTGCTCCACAAACAGTAGAGGGGGTAAAGTGTCCGGAGTGTGGAAGCGATATCGTCGAGAGAAAGTCTAGGAGAGGGAAGTTCTACGGCTGTAGTGCATATCCCAAATGTAGATTTATCTCCACCTACCAACCGGTAGATAAGAGGTGTCCGGAGTGTGGATATATGATGGCGAGTAGAACCTATCGAAAAAAAGATATCTTTGAGTGTATCAAGTGCAAACATAGGGAAGATGCCTAGATGAAGATATTTTTATGTGCGATTAGCAATATCTCAAGCGGCAGTTGTAGTGAGGATTGCGCATTTTGTACGCAGAGTGCTCACTATAAGGCAAATATCGAGATCTATAAAGAGAAGCCTGTAAAAAAGATAGTCGATGAGGCGAAACGCGCTAGAGAAAATAGGGCGGTCGGTTTTTGTCTGGTAACTTCGGGAAAAGAGCTCGATGAGAGTAGGCTTAGATTTGTCTGTAAAAGTGCAGAGGCGGTAAAAAAAGCGGTGCCTGACCTACATCTGATCGCCTGTAACGGTATCGCGACAAAAGAGCGGCTCTTAGTACTAAAAGATAGCGGTATCGATAGCTATAATCATAACTTAGAGAGTAGTAGAGCCTACTATGAAAAGATATGCACAACGCATGACTGGGACGCTAGATATCAGACATGTTTAGATGTCAAAGAGGTCGGTTTAGAACTATGCTCGGGTGGTATATGGGGTATGGGAGAGAGTGAGGAGGATAGATATGCACTGCTTAACTCTATCAAAGAGCTCGAGCCAAGTTCTGTGGCGATGAACTTTTACCACCCAAATCCGGCTCTTCCTCTTGAAAAAAATATTTCACCCAAAGAGGCACTATTTTGGATATCCAAAATGAGAGAGAGTTTGCCAGAGAGTATGGTAATGGTTGCCGGAGGTAGAGAGGTTACATTTGGTGAAAATCAAGCAGATATCTTTAAAGCCGGTGCAAATGCGATCGTGATAGGAGACTATCTCACTACAAAGGGACAGGAGGCAAATAAAGATATTTTGATGCTTGAGTCCCTCGGTTTTGAGGTGGTTCAAAAGTGTCATGAACAATGAAGTCTCTATCATTATCACCCTTTCGGCGATCATCTTTATTTCGCCCTATCTCTCCAAATTTTTCAGGATACCTACAACTCCGATAGAGATCGTATTAGGATCGATTGCGGCGACGGTAGGTACCATATCCTATAACCACCTCTTTGAGCTTATCGCGGAAGTCGGTTTTTTCTATCTTATGTTTCTTGCGGGGACGGAGGTGAAACTCAAAGAGCTTTTGGGGATCCCTAGATCTTTACTCAAAAGAGATATTTTGTACATCCTTCTGTTATACCTTTTTTCTTCCCTGTTTGTGTTATTTCACAGTTATGACACACTCTTTATCTTTATCCTTCCTCTGATATCTGTCGGCTTAGTACTAACGCTTTTCAAAGAGTTTGGTAAAGATGCCAAATGGCTAAATCTCTCGATGCAAACCGGTATCATGGGAGAGTTGGTCAGTATCGTCGCCGTTACGATTGTAGGGAGTGTGTTGGTTCACGGCTTTGGAACGGAGTTATATTTATCGATCGGTTATCTGCTGCTATTTCTCTTGACGATCGCTATAATCTTTAAAGGCTTTAGGATACTTTTTTGGTGGTATCCGGAGCTTAAAAACTATCTGATTCCAAAATATGCAGATAAAGATGAGAAAGATATCAGACTCTCAATGGCTCTCTTTTTTTTAATGATAGCGATTATGATTATCCTTGATATCGAAGTTGCTTTTGGAGCATTTATAGCGGGAGTTTTCATACCGACATTTTTTGATCACCATAAAGAGCTTCCACACAAACTCTCATCATTTGGCTTTGGTTTTTTGATACCGCTATTTTTTGTCTATATCGGTTCGACACTCAAACTAGATGAGATATTTGAGTATCGATTGATCATTGAAGCGATATGGATAACCGTTGCGATGATCGGGATAAGGGTTTTGTCATCGGTTGCTTTTTTGGGAGTCTTGAGCTTTAAAGAACGCGTTCTTTTTGCCTTTTCTCACTCTATGCCGTTAACACTTCTTATCGCGATAGTGACATTGGCATACCAAAATGAGTCTATCGGAGAGTTTTACTATCGCGCCTTTGTATTAGCGGGACTTTTCGAGGTGATTATCTCGATAGTGGCGATTAAACTTTTAGGAAAGTCTAATATAGAAGATAGCCGTAAGGCTTCTTGATGATTTTGTATCTATGTTTAGATGTGACGGTTACTCTCCAAAAGCAGTGGTGGGAGCCTATTTTAATCCTACTCTTTTTGGATTTTATCTGCTTGGTTTTAAAGTATTGCACTCTTTTGAAATCGAGCGCTACTCTCATAGGGGACTTTAAATACTTTTTCTCCATGAGTCTATCTTTAGTAATGATTTGATATCTATCTCCATATCTTTTGATCGTAACAAAGTAATTTTGGTAGATCGTGGTATATTTTGGAGATCTCCTCTTTTTTATTTTATGTCGTTTTTTATGGAACTTTTTTCGTTTTACCGGAGGCTTAGTACTAAGATCATTTTGGTCACATATACATAGTGTTTCAAAGTTTTTTATATCTTTAGTACTAGATATCTGTTTTATGTCTGTGGGTGCCGGTTTGTCGGGTAATATGATAGGAGGTACTAAAAAGCGCTTTTTCTCACTCTTTTGAGGGGGGTTAGTACTAGCAACGGCTTTTTTGGGGTTACTCTCATAAGTAGCTTTAACCCTTTGCTCTTTGATATCTTCAAAGAGTTTTTGGTGATCTATCTTATCAATAATCGGTTTTTTTATCTTAGGGGTGTCGATAGGCGCGAAGGGATTTTCCCTTGCATCTAAAGATAAAATGAAGATTAAGATAAATAGAACAACCCTTTTCACTACTCATCCTCACTCTCAGAGGGCAAGATACTTTTGAGTTCAAAGTATTTTTTTTGGAGTTTCGCATTTTCTCTTTTTAAATGCTCTATCTTCTGTTTGAGAGAGGCTCTCTCTACTTTGAGTTTTTGATACACTTCAAGAGAGTTTTTGCCAAAAAGAAGTTCGCCGATAAATATCGCGCAAACCCCTATAGCTACAAGGAGAGTGAAATAAAAAAGAAAAGAGCTTTTATCACCTCCCTCTTGGCGGTAATGAAGCTCTCTTTTTATTTCATGCATATCTTATTTAAAGAGCTCTCTACCGAGATACTCTGTGAGCCCTAGTTCATTTTCTATCTCAAGGAGCCTGTTATATTTTGCCGTTCTCTCACCCCGTGCGGTTGAACCTGTTTTGATCTCTCCCGTATTGAGTGCGACGGCAAAATCGGCGATAAACGCATCTTCGCTCTCACCGCTTCTATGACTCATGACGCATTTATAGCCGTTTCTTTGCGCAAGCCTTACCGTAGCCATGGTTTCACTGACACTGCCGATCTGATTTGGCTTGATCAGTATCGCATTGGCGATACCTTTGTCGATACCCTCTCTTAAGATTTTCTCATTTGTAACAAAAAGATCATCACCCACCAGTTGGACTCTATCGCCGAGCTTGTCGGTCAGTATCTTCCATCCGTCCCAATCATCTTCGCTTAAACCGTCCTCTATAGAGACGATAGGATATTTTGAACAAAGATCTACATAGTAGTCAACGAGCTCTTGGGCACTTAAGACTCTACCTTCTGCATCGAGTTTATATCCGCCGTCCGTTACCAACTCACTACTTGCGACATCAAGCGCTATGGCGATATCTTCTCCCGCTTTATAACCTGCCTTTTCGATCGCTTGCATGATAACTTGTATAGGCTCTTCATTATTTTTGAGATTTGGGGCAAATCCACCCTCGTCACCGAGTGCGGTACTCTCACCCATATCGGCGATGATCTTTTTTAAATTGTGATACACCTCTGCAGAGGCTCTTAATGCTTCGCTTAGTGAGTCAAAGTTTAGCGGCATGATCATATACTCTTGGAAATCCACAGAGTTATTTGCATGGCTTCCGCCGTTGATGATGTTAAACATAGGAACCGGCATCGTTAACGCATTGCTACCGCCGAGATATTTATAAAGCGGTATGTTTAGGGAGTTTGCGGATGCTCTCGCAACCGCCATCGAAACACCTAGAACCGCATTTGCACCTAGGTTTGAGTAGTTATCGGTTCCGTCAAGATCTTTCATAATAGCATCTATTTCGGCTTGATTATAGGGGTCAAGACCCACGAGATCATCAGCAATCGTGGTATTTACATTATCACACGCCTTTAAGACACCCTTACCCATATATCTCTCACCGCCGTCTCTTAACTCTAACGCCTCTCTCTTACCGGTACTAGCACCTGAAGGCACAATGGCGGTTGCACTACTTCCGTCACTAAGTGTGACTTTTACTCTAACAGTCGGGTTACCTCTACTATCCAACACCTCGTCGGCAAAGATATCATCTATAAATACCATGACTACTAATCTCTCCTTTTATTTATTCATCTTTGTTTTGAGGCTTCTCCTCACTCTCTTTTGAGTTATCCTCTTCAAATCCCATAGCAACTTTTATTCCATGTTCTATCTCTTTTGCTAGCTCGGGATCCTCTTTGAGGAGGGCTTTGACATTTTCACGACCTTGTCCCAGCTTTTTATCGCCGTAACTAAACCAAGCTCCGCTTTTGTCAATAATATCAAGTTTTACACCGTAATCAACAAGTTCACCCTCTTTGGAGATACCTTCACCAAACATTATATCAAATTCAGCTGTTTTAAAAGGAGGAGCGACTTTGTTTTTTACGATTTTAGCTCTTACTCTATTTCCGATACTCTCTTCCGCCTGTTTGAGAGTGGCTATTCTTCTGACATCTATCCTAACCGATGCGTAAAATTTGAGTGCGTTTCCACCGGTAGTGGTCTCCGGTGTACCGTAACCCATCGTACCGATCTTCATACGGATTTGGTTGATAAAGATGATCGTCGTATTCATTTTGTGTACGACACCGGTGAGTTTTCTTAGAGCCTGACTCATAAGTCTTGCCTGAAGTCCCACATGACTATCACCCATATCGCCGTCTATCTCCGTTTTTGGTGTCAGTGCCGCTACAGAATCCACGACGATAAGATCAACCGCGCCGCTTCTTGCAACGCTCTCAACGATATCGAGAGCTTGCTCACCGTAGTCAGGTTGAGAGACGAGGAGATTGTCTATATCAACACCGAGATTTGCCGCATATTTGGTATCGAGTGCGTGTTCAGCATCGATAAATGCACACACTCCGCCGTTTTTTTGCGCCTCTGCCGTTATCTGAAGTGCTAAAGTCGTCTTACCGGAACTCTCTGGACCATAGATCTCTATGATCCTACCCTTAGGCACTCCGCCTATACCGAGAGCGATGTCAAGTCCCAGACTACCGGTACTAATCGCATCTATCGGCTCTACCACTTTATCACCGAGTCTAACCAATGCCCCCTTACCGAAAGTTTTATCTATCTGCTTTATCGCTAACTCTAACGCCTTCTTTTTTTGTTCGTCCATTGCCATACTCATTCCTTACTCCTTGCTATATTTTTCATTTACATTTTAGCAAGGGTTTTGATTTATTCCAAGAAATATTTCAATTTGAAATATTTTTTTATTATTTATCTTTTTTTAGAGATTCGGAAATCTCTTTGATGATCTCTTCACTCTTTTGAGTAGAGAGTTGTTCGCCGTATGCCGAGGCACCTTTAGAGACATAAGTTTGTAGTTTAGCCAATTTATCTTTTAACTTTTTTACTTCATCTTCATTGACTACATTTGCCTTTGCTCTCTCAAGCTCCTCTTTGAGTTTTCTATTCTCTTCCATCAGTGCATCGGCAAAGCCGGCGGAACCTAGTTGCTTCCCTTTTGCCAAAGTCTCTTGAAGATCTCTGATGCGTCTTTTGTCTATCTGGCTCTCTTTTTCATATCTCTTTTTGATCTCAACCAGGTTTTTGATATCTTTTTCAAGGTCGTTGATCTTCTCTTGAAGTATGGAGTTTTCAACTTCAAGTTTATGGATAAGTTCTTGATACTCTGAAGAGATGGTATTGAAAAACCCCTCAAGCTGAGTGATAAAGAAACTCTTTTTCATCGTAAGTTTTTTTGAGATCTCTTGAAGCAACTTATCCCCTTAGAGTTAGATAGTTGTATTATATCGATTTTTTGGTAAAATCAATTTAAGTTGTGATTCTATCTCTGAAATGGTGTCATTCTCAAACGGCTTCGTTGCGGCACCCAAACCGAAGGTTTTGACCGCTACGCTGCAGATGTTGTTCGAATATCACTATTTCAGAGATTTTAAAAGGTATAATAGATGAAAAAAGTTACAGTCGCCCACTCTCCTGATGCTGATGATATCTTTATGTTTTATGCGATCAAGTTTGGATGGGTTGGAGTTGAAGGTGTAGAGTTTGAAAACATCGCTCTTGATATCGAAACACTCAATGAAGAGGCGTTGAAGAGTACCTACGACATAACCGCTATCAGCTTTGCTCTATACCCTTTTATAAAAGATGAGTATGCTCTGCTTAGGTGTGCGGTGAGTTTTGGTGAGGGGTATGGACCAAAGCTCATCAAACAAAAAGGCAAAAAACTAAAACCAAACTTCAAAGTGGCCCTTAGCGGAAAATATACCACCAATGCTTTGCTTTTTAGACTAGCCTATCCAAAAGCCAGAGTGGTCTATAAAAACTTCTTAGAGATAGAGGATGCGGTACTAAGCGGCGAGGTGGATGCCGGAGTCTTGATACATGAGAGTATATTGACCTTTAGTGATGAGTTGGAGGTGGAGAGAGAGATGTGGGATATCTGGGAGGAGCTTAGCGGAGGCGGACTACCTCTGCCGCTTGGAGGTATGGCTATTAGACGGAGTCTGCCTATCACAAGAGCCATAGTTTATGAGGAAGCTTTGACCAAAGCGGTAGAAGTGGCTCATAAAAATAGAAAACTCCTCTCAAAGATGCTTTTAGAGAGAGAACTCATCAGGGTAGATGAGCAGAAGCTAGATAGGTACTTGGATCTCTATGCCAATGACGACTCCATCTCTATGAGTCAAAAGCAGTTAGAGGCGGTAGATAAACTCTTTGCTATTGGTTATGATGCAGGATATTACAGTGAGAAGATAGATGTAGAGGACTATTTAGTACCAAAAGAGTATAATGATTTTAGATTTGCTTAGGAGAGAGTTGTGGAAGCGAAACTTATTGGACTTGGAGTTGAGACATTTAAGATAGCTCTGTTGTTGGCACTTCCGATGTTAGCAGGCGGTCTTATCGCAGGTCTTGCGATATCGATCTTTCAAGCTACCACTCAGATCAATGAGATGACACTCTCTTTTGTGCCTAAGATCATCATCGTTGTAGCTATTATCATCTTTACGATGCCTTGGATGATGAATATGATGATAGAGTTTACTACCGATATCCTCAATAAAATCCCAAATTTTCTCTTCTAAGTTATGAAGCGGGAGATAGATTTTTCAAAATACTCCTCCATAAAAGTGGGTTCCAAAGTAGCCGTCGAAGTGATAGATGAACCTATCTCTTTGCCAAAAGGTGCTTTTATCATCGGAGGAGCGAACAATCTCCTTGTATCACCGACTCCACCACCGCTCTTTATGCTCTCAAAAGAGTTTGCATACATAAAGCAAAAAGATGGACTTCTCTATATAGGCGGTGCTACTAAAAGTGGGGTGATAGATAGTTATTGCAAAAGAGAGGATATAGGTGGATTTGAGTATCTATCTAAACTACCGGGAACGCTTGGCGGGCTGATAAAGATGAATGCCGGTATGAAGGATGATGAGATAACGGATCATCTTGTAGCTATCAAAACAGATAGGGGCTATATCCAAAAAGAGGAGCTAAGTTACGGATATAGATATATGGAACTAGATGAGATAGTGTATGAAGCGGTGTTTGAGGTACAAAAGGGGTATGATAAGCAAAAACTTAAGAAGTTTACTGTGATGCGTAAAAACCAACCAAAAGAGCCAAGTGCCGGAAGTTTCTTTAAAAATCCCCCTGGGGATTATGCCGGAAGGTTGATCGAAGCGGTAGGACTCAAAGGGTATAAAAAGGGCGGTATGGCTTGGAGCGAAGTACATGCGAACTTTTTGGTAAATCTTGGTGGTGGGAGCTTTGATGAGGCTATCTTTTTGGTAGATGAGGCAAAGAGGAGAGTAAGAGAAGCGTTTGGGATAGAGTTAGAAAATGAGGTATTAGTACTATAAACCCTATAAATTTGTTACAATTCCACACAAGACTATAGGAAAAGCAAAGGAAAAATAAATTTTTACTAAAGTTTATAAGGTAAAGTAAAATATTTATGATAAAGTAGTACTAACAGAACAAAAAAAGCTTTGGAACGGTTATTGCTAAGGCTTTTACATAGGGGTTAGATATGAAATATTTGGTAACCATTTTTTTACTAGGGCTTTTGGTTTCAGGTTGCAGTAGCAACACTATGAATGTTAACGGTAAAGATACAAAAAACAGCTCCACCACAGTTTATAAAGAGAATAGCATGGTAAAGTACGAAGTAGTAGCAAAAGGTGATGTACCTAGAGATCAAGTTTTATATTTAGATGGCAAAGAGCAGATACTTGTTTTTCATAGTGACGATGCAAATGATGTCAAGCGCTTTAATGAACTCTTCCAAAAGCTAGAGGGCAAAGATGCTCCTCAATTTGACGGCAACATGGTGGTTGCTATGAGAGGTACGAAAAATACTACCGGTTTTGGTATCGATGTGGTAAGTGTAGAGATCGATGGACGCTATACAGATGTGAAGTTAAAGTTTAACAAACCAAACGGCATCGCCGGTACAGCCATGACAAACCCCTATATCGTCATCTACATCCCAAATGACCATAGAGAGGTGAGGGTGAGTACCTATTAGGTTTTACTAAATCAAATGAATAGTTTTTGTGAGACCGCCCCAAATTTTGTGTAAGCCAAAAATCACCTCTGTCTGAATATTGTTGATTATAACAAAAATCATTTGATTTTGCCTTTGAGCCTTTCGCTAAAATGGATATCAAGCTGAGAGATAATTTCTGCCCAGTTTGAGATTGGCTTGTTCCATTTTTTGGAAATATCTTTATAGATAAGAAATACCAGTTTAGTTAGTGCATCGTCATTGATGAATCCTCCTTTTGATTTTGTGATTTTTCTAACTTGTCTATTGAAGCCTTCTATTGTATTTGTGGTATAGATAATTCTTCTGATAGGCTCTGAGTAAGCAAAATAGGCACTAAGTTCACTCCAGTT
>JALWLO010000060.1 GCA_027084135.1 Campylobacterales bacterium
TACAAAAAGTAACAAAAATATTTTACATGATAGCATAAAGAAAGATATTCCCACTAAAACTTAGGACATTTTGCTCTCTTTTAATGAAATAACTTAAATTTCTGTATATAACCATTTTCATCATATAATGTCCTATACCTAAAGGAGTATCAGTGCAGATAGAGATCAAACGAAACGCTTTCCAAAAACACACATACTTGCGGGTCAAAAGAGATGGTACGATAGTCGTTAGTACTAACCTAACTACTCCTAAGAAAAGTTTGATGAAGTTTGTAGAGAGTAAAGCCAAGTGGATCGAAAAAACCAAACAAAAACTCTCTCAAAATAGTATAACTCAAAAAGAGCCACCCTCAAAAGAGGAGGCTAAAAAGCTTATCAAACCGTTAGTACTAAAGTACGCTAAGATCATGGGAGTTGAACCAAACAAAGTCTCATTTAGAGATGCAAGGAGTAGGTGGGGTAGCTGTTCAGCTAAGGATAATCTCTCATTTAGTACATATCTGCTCTATACTCCCATAGAGTTTATAGAGTATGTGGTAGTGCATGAACTCGCTCACATAAGACACAAAAACCACTCCAAAGAGTTTTGGGCGGAGGTGGAGAGATATCTGCCAGACTATAAAGATAGAAAAAACATGGGCACCACTAATAACCCTAGATACTCATAACATTACTAGCTTTGTTCTAGACAAGGCACACTTTACAGACCTAGCCGTAGCTAAGTCGAAAAAGTATAACGCAGTATAGGGCAAAGCTAGTAATGCCACAGGGTGGGCTTTGCAGACGCAATCTTTCACAAGATGCTTCCTTCACCATAGCTACGGCTATGACTCGAAAGCCTCTTGCAAAATCTTACATCTGCAAAGTCCATTATGAGCGTCTAAGGTTTTTAGAGGTGCCCATATGCTAAACTCTCGCAAAAATACTTAACTAAGATCAGAAAAAAAGGGGAGAAGATGTTCTATCTCAAGAGAGTACTATTGCCGTTGGCACTCTTAATCTACATAGCGGTAGAGACATATCTCAAACTCCACCACACATCACTGTGTGACGATACAGGGTGTAAATTGGCAGGTGAACTTTTGAGATTTAAGCCGATATATCTAAACTATCTCGGACTTTTTGCCTCTCTTTGGCTGGTCATTAGTGGATACTTTTCTAAAAATTCACCCTTTGCCAAGAAGCTATTTTTTATCACGCTCTACTCAGCACTCGCATTTGAAACTGTGATGATAGGATTTCAGTTTTATGCAAATCCTACTCTTTGCACATTTTGCTTAGGGATATTTAGTTCGTTATTGCTTATAGCTTTGATAAATGCACCTAAAAACGGTTTAGTGCTAATATCTTCAGTGATAGCTATTTTCGTAGCTCTTTCTACTCTCTCTATCTCCAAAAACATAAGTTATATCAACGAAGATGCAAATTATCTCATCAACTCATCTACCTGCCCGCACTGTCTCAAGGTCAAAGAGTATCTACATAAAGAAAACATCAAATATATCTCTATCCCCATCAAAGATCCGTCAGCCCAAAAGGCGCTTAAATTTTTAGGCATCACAAAGATTCCGGTCTGGATAGAGCGGCAAGGGGCAAAGAGTGAGATCTATGTCGGCGATGAAGCGATACTTGCTCATCTGCAAAAAAGCGATGAAAGTCAAGAAGAAAGCACTCACTCCCAAGAGGCTCCTACCGGAGCTCAAGATCTATTCAAGCTCGATGACTCAAGCGGTTGTACAACTTCAGTGATCGATGTGGAGAGTAGCTGTGCAAAGTAGAGAGATAAGGATCAATAAATATATCGCACACAATACAAAATACTCCCGAAGAGAGGCAGATGAGCTGATCAAAAGCGGAAAAGTTAAGATAAACAGACAAGTAGTGAGTGACTTTAGTACTAAAGTATCCCCTGAAGATAAGGTCTTTATAAACGGCAAGCTTGTACGAAAGAAAAAAGAGTGGACGGTTTTGGTTTATCATAAGCAAAAGGGTGAGCTTGTCACTAAAAAAGATGATAGAGGTAGAAAAACCATCTATGACAATCTACCAAAAAGATATAGCCACTTCATTCCTATCGGCAGACTTGACTATGCCAGTGAGGGGCTTTTGCTTCTAACGGACTCTAGTGAAGTGGCTACTATCTTAATGACTTCACCTTTGGAGAGGGTCTATTACCTCAAGATAAGGGGGAGTATCACCGAAGCGATGGAAGATGCGATGAAAAAGGGACTCGTTGCCGAAGATGCTACCAAAGGCGCTCACCCCAAAAGCAAGATAACCTCTATGGAGTTTGCACCCTTTTTGGAGTATAAGATCATCAAAAATGCACCAGATTTTTCACGACTCAGAGTAACTATAAATGAGGGAAAAAACAGAGAACTTAGACGCTTTTTCGGCTACTTTGATAGAGAGGTAACGGATCTCAAAAGAGTAGAATTTGGAGGGATAAGTTTAGATGACCTCAAAAGCGGCAAACACAGGTTTTTAACAAAAGGTGAATATCACTCGCTGCATACCTATATAAATAGTACTCATAAATAAAAAGTTACTTATATAAATATACTTTATAATAAAACTTTAATATGACAACTGTTATACTATAAGTCAAAATTATATTTGGAGGAAGAAATTATGAAAAAAATCGTCATATCTTCATTGTTAGCTACATCTTTAGTGTACGCTACCAATGGCGATAATATGATAGGTGTAGGTGCACAATCTCGTGCAATGGGTGGTGTAGGTATCGGTATGCCTATGGGAACTGACTCTGCATATTCCAATCCGGCCTGGGTATCTGAATCAAAAGGGTATCATCTAAGTTTTGGTGCTACAGCATTTATGCCTACTGTTCATGCAAAAGTGGGACCGGTTCCCGGAAAAGGTACAAAAAGCAAGGCAGACTTATCTATCGTACCATCCATTTCAGTAACACACAACATAAGTGATAATCTATCATACGGTGTAGGTATGTTCGGTGTTTCTGGTATGGGTGTGGATTATAGAAATGAACCGCAACAAAAAGGGTTGGCAAATATGCGTACAGCTCTTCAATATATGAGATTTATTCCAAGCATTAGCTATAAGATGGATGATTTAAGGCTGGGTCTCGGGCTAACTCTAGCGTATGGTGCTCTAAGCATGTCTGCTGTTACTCCTGATCAACAGGGAAATTATGCCCAAAGAGGCGGAGGCTTAAGTGAGGACTTTGGATTTGGAGCACAAATCGGTATAGGTTACAGGATCGCTAAAGAGTTTACAATAGGTGCTTTTTATCAGTCTCAAGTCAATACTGAGTATGAAGATGTATTTGACTTCACTACAAACGGTCAATATGATGATCTTAAACTATCTCAACCTGCTGAAGCCGGTATCGGTATAGGTTATCAGTCAAGTTGCGGATGTTATACTTTGGGTATCGACTATAGAAGAATCATGTGGAGCGATGCGGACGGATATGATGTATTTGGTTGGGATGACCAAGATGTGATAGCTATTGGTGGTTCATATAAGGTAAATTCTGGACTTACTTTAAGAGCAGGTTATAACTATGCAACATCTCCACTTCACAATAAAACATTTAAGGCCGCAAATGTTGGCGGAGCACCTTTTCAAGCGCCACAAATCGCATACTTCAATACGCTTGGCTTCCCTGCATACTCGGACTCTCACTTTACTGCAGGTCTTTCATATGATATAAGCAAAAATGCCGGTCTTGATATCGCCTATGTATATGCGCCTGAAGTGACTGAAAAGTCAACCACAATGGCACCGGATGGACAGGGTGGATTTATGCAGATACCTATAGAAGCTAGCAATGAACAAAACTCTATAACCGTAGCTGTAACATATAAGTTTTAATCTAACAAGGAGGGTTTAACCACCCTCTTTATACAATACCCTCATACTAAAAGAGGGGGTATTGTGAAAAATCTCGCCATATCGTTTAGACCAAAAAGCTTAGATGAGATAGTCGGGCAAGAGCATCTAACATCCAAAGATAGCCCATTTTATAAACTCATAAATAGCCAAAATATCCCCCATCTACTCTTTTTTGGACCTGCCGGAAGCGGTAAAACGACGATGGCAAAAGTGATAGCCAAGAGTATCGACGCACCCTTTTATGAGATGGACGCTACAAGTATCAAAGTGCAGGAGATACGAAATATCCTTGATAAACATAGAAACGCTCTCATAAAACCTGTTATCTTCATCGATGAAGTACATCGCCTCTCAAAGACTCAGCAAGAGGTGCTTTTGATCCCTATGGAGAGAAGAGAAGCGATCATCATCGGAGCTTCCACGGAAAACCCCTACTACACTCTCACCTCCGGTATCCGCTCAAGGAGTATGCTTTTTGAGTTTAAGAGCGTTAGTAAAGAGGCGATGGAGAAACTACTTGAAAGAGTCCAAGAGAGCGTGGAGTTTGAGATAGATGAGGATGCGAGGGCGTATCTGATTGGTTCATCGGCAGGGGATTGCCGAGCGATGCTAAATCTTCTCGAATACGCCCTTGCCGTAGAAAAAAAAATCACACTCAAAACACTCAAGAGTCTGCGACCGACGATGCTAAAGGATGGTGTCAGCAGTGATGATACCCACTACGACTTGACCTCCGCACTGATAAAGAGTATGCGAGGAAGTAGTGTAGACGGGGCGCTCTACTACCTTGCAAGACTCATAGACGGCGGGGAGGATCCAGCGTTTATCGCCAGAAGGATGGTGATATTTGCCTCTGAAGATATCGGCAATGCCAACCCAAACGCACTCAACCTTGCCGTTAGTACTATGAGTGCCGTTTCAAAGATAGGCTATCCGGAAGCGAGAATCATCCTCTCACAGTGTGCGGTATATCTTGCTTCTTGCCCCAAATCAAATGCTTCATACAAAGCGATAAACAAGGCTTTAGAGTATGTTAGTGCTAATCCCCCTATCAAGGTTCCCTCCCACCTTCTTTCACCGCCTAAGGGAAACTATCTCTATCCGCACGATTTTGGCGGTTGGGTAGAGCAGGAGTATCTACCGGTTGATGTAAAGTTTTATGAGAGTTCAAAGATAGGATTTGAGAAAAATCTGGATGAGTGGCTGGGGAAGATAAAGGATTTAGGATTTAGAGGGGATTAAGGGAGCATATTCCTTAATATATATTGCGCGATAACATGCTGCCCCTCCATTGAGAGATGTACATTAAAGCCATCATCTCTATACCAGCTATAGGGTGTCTGCTCTCGTGTCGGCATCAAATCATCTATGACATTGTTAAGCGGTAAACTAAGCTCTCTTGATAGAGCGATATAGTCATCCCTAAGCATATTTGTAAAATCATCACTATTGTAAATCCTATCAGGCATCGTTAACATAAAGTGAACATTTGGTTTATAGGCTCTTATCTTTTGAATAGCATTATAGATATAGGTAGCATAATGATTATACCCCTCCCAAACATCATTGATTCCTAGAGAGATATCAACGATCGTTTTTCTACCGTCTCCATCTATTTGAGAGACCACATCTTGCCAAGTTGGATGATTTCCGCCATCTAAAAACTCTTTTGCCGTGTGTCCAGGTCTCGCTAAGAGTATAGAGTTTACACGGTATTCATAGAGCTTTGACCTTATCTCATAAAATAGATGCTCACCGTTATATTTTGATATCGCTCTCGTACTATCTCCGACACATATATATTTTACACCGCTGATCTCCCCTGCTTTCGATAATGCTAATAGATTTTTGATATCTTCAAAACTACCGTCATTTTTCGGTACTAATGAGTAATTCTTAGCATGCGTACTTTTATCTTGACCATTGGTTTCTGGCGTATTGCCGTTTTGAATGTTTGCAGAATTCTCTGTAGTACTATTTTGGGAGTAGCTTCCTCCTCCACAGCCGACAAAAAATAGAGATATCAAAAAAAGTGATATAATAATCCTCATAAACGATCCTAACTTTATAAATTTTAGATAGGATACAAAAAAAAGTTTAAATAAAGTATAGGAATTTTACAAAATTAAATATCTTTAACTTCTTTTTATTGGAGTGTGTAAAAATGGTAGGCTATATGTATGATCCAAAACAGGTCGAGCATGATACGAGTGAGCATATCGAAGTGAGCCAAAGGGCAATCGCGATAGATGAGATGGCACAAGCAAATTTTAATCTCTACCAAATCCCCGTCAGAGAAGAGGGCACCAAAGATGAGCTTGAGATGGTGCATGACAAGAGCTATATCGACTGGGTAGAGAGCGGGTACGAAAACGGTGTGAGGATGATCATCTCCTCCGATACTATCCTTAGTAAGGGAAGTTACGAGGTTGCAAAAAGAGCGGCTCTTAGTACTAAAAACGCGATAGAGTTTTTTAAAAACGGGGGCAAGAGAGCCTTTCTTAATCTCCGTCCACCGGGACACCATGCTGAGATCATCACAGGACAGGGCTTTTGTATCTTTAACAATATCGCGATGATGGCAAGATATGCCCAACAGGCAGGCTATAAAAAAGTACTTATCATCGACTTTGATGTACATCACGGAAACGGAACGCAAGATATCTTTTATAGAGATAACACCGTTTTTTACTTCAGCACACATGAGAGGGACAACTATCCCTACTTTAGCGGTAGTGAAGATGAGATCGGCGAAGGAGAGGGGCGGGGCTATAATGAAAATCTCCCTTACCATAGAGGTATAACGGATGATGAGTTTGTAGCCCTATACGATAATTTGCCTGATGACTTTTCACCCGATATCGTACTGGTATCCGCAGGGTATGACTTGATGGTAAGTGAAGCGATTTCTAGTACTAAGATCACCTCAAAGGGGCTTGAGAGAATGATCAGAAAGATTTTAGAAAAGTATCAAGCGTTACCGATAGCCTTTGTTTTAGAAGGAGGATACAATATCCCCTCACTGGTAGAGTCTGTAAAAATCACGCTTGAGCTTTTTGAAGCGTCTGATGATAGTTGAGCTTGGCATTTAGGCGATAGAGTTTATAGTCCTCTACAAAAACTCTATCGTTTATCCACGGGAAAGCCACTGCAGTTAATGACCCGCCGTAAACACAACCCGTATCGATACCTATGGCAAACTTATCGATTTTCGGCTCTTTAAAGGGATGGTGTCCAAAGACTACGAACCCCTCTCTACCGTCATACACCTCGCTCCAAAACTTATCTCTCTCCTCAAATGCTCTAAAGGGCAAAGGGTTTCCATCCTTATCATAAAATCTAAGCTGAGTGAGCCACTTTTTGGCATAATCGCTCAAAGGCTCTTTAAGCGCTACACCCTCCGGTATCCCACCGTGAACGACTGTTAAGTTAGCTATCTTGATGTAGTATGGAAGCGACTCCAAAAAAGCGATATCCTCTTTTGTAAGGGATTTGATGAGGCTTGCTTCACTCTTTCTTATATCGTCAAAACTGAGTTTTCCCTCTTTTATCTCATGATAAAATCGGATGATCTTCTCTTCGTTATTTCCTCTCACGCTAAGGATACTATGCGCTTGGATATATTTTAATGTTCCGTACGAATCCGCACCCTTGTTTAAAAAGTCTCCGACACTGATCTCTCTATCCTCTTTTTGAGGTTTGATCTTCTCCCTTAACTTTTTCAACTCATCCAAACATCCGTGAATATCACCGTAAACTATGACTCTTTGCTCCATACTTCCCTTTCATTTATGTAAAATGTAGATTATCCTCTATTTTGCTTAAAGCAAACTATTTCAATTACTCCTTTCTGTATTGTATGTTATAATAACATAAGAAAAACAAATAAAGGAGCTTGCGATGAAAATCAAAGGGCTGCTATTTGATATCGGCGGGGTACTCTATGTAGGAGATAGTGTCATAGAGGGTGCGGTCGAGACGATAAAGGAGTTAAAGCAAAAGTATCCGGTTAGATTTTTAACCAATAGTACGAGAAGAACGCCTAATACTATCTTGAAAAAGTTGACAAATATGGGTTTTGAGGTAGAAGAGAGTGAGCTATTTACCGCACTAAGAGCTACCAAAGATTATGTGTTGGAACAAAACGGTACAGTCTATCCGCTTCTTACGGATGAGGCGAAAGCCTATTTTAGTGAGATGATCTCGACAAATCCCGACTTCGTAGTAGTGGGAGATGCCTACACAAACTTCAACTATCAACATATGAATGAGGCGTTTAGAGCACTGATGAGCGGAGCGAAACTGATAGCTGCTGCGAAAAATAGATACTTTAAAGATAGCGACAACCTCCTCTCGCTCGATGCCGGAGGCTTTATCGCCGCACTCGAGTATGCCGCTAGTACTAACGCTACCCTTATAGGAAAGCCCGGTAGAGACTTCTTTCATCTTGCGGTCAGATCGATGGGACTAGAACCAAATGAGGTCTTGATGGTAGGAGATGATATCGCTTCAGATATCGGTGGAGCGAAAGATGCCGGACTATTTGGGGCATTGGTAAAAACCGGAAAATTTACTGCCAAAGATTTAGAGAGCGATATAAAACCGGATATCATCATAGATGATATCACCAAGTTGCCGTCACAGCTATCGTAGTTTTAGAGTTTCGCTATGTTTAATTTCAGAAACAAGGCTCTTTTGATCTGTCAATTGTGAATAGAGCTTTAAACATGCCCTTTTATCTCTTTGGAGTTCATCATCTGTTAATTCATGATACTCAAACGGCAATATCTTTTTATGAGCGATATAGGCTTCTAGCCTTTTGTTCGTATTTAAAACTTTTGATTTAAAGATCATCTTATCTCTCATCTGCTCTTTGATATCTTTGACTTGAAGTTTATAGAGCATATAGTCTCTGCAGGTGTAAAGATTGATAAGTTCATTATCTAACCTTATGTGCTCTTTTTTATCAGATCTATCGAGCGTCAATATCTTCTGTATCCTCTTTGCAGCCTCTTTAAATATCCCTCTTTGAAAGGGATCATCTTTATATTTGTGATCTAAATAGTACTCTACATCATCCCTGACTCCGTTTCTATTTTGATCTATGCCTTCGATACTTCTCTCTATACTGCTATCCAATGCAACAAGCATCTTATAGTCATCTTTCCACCGTTGGTTGTTGATATTTAGGGCATTTAGAAGTGTAACGGCTCCAAATAGTGAGATAGTCAACACAACCTTTTTCATACTTTATCCTTGTTTTTATTCTGCTAACATCATATCAAGAAGAACCGATAAAAGTAAATATTTATTTACTGATGCTTAAAATATGAGGGCTTTTTGTTACTTAGATAAACATTTATGAAACTTTTTAGTACTAAATGCAAGAAAATATTAAAGTTTTGGAGGGTTTATCTGATCATTTTTCTCACTTTTTTACCGAGTTTGATCATTTTCGATGCACTTTTTGGTACCAAATCTCTACCATCTAACACCACGACATCCGCCACACTCGTAGCAAACTTTATGTCAAAGCTCTCCTGATGTCTATTGGCGGAAGTGGAGTATAGATAGTCAAAGCGTTTTAAGAGACGGTTATGGAGTTGATCTTTGGAGACTCTTACGGCTTTGTCGTTTGGGTAGATAAATGTCGTCTTTTTTGCTCTTCTCACCAAAGAGCGAAATCTTTTTGGTGTTCGCACTAACGCTTTTTGCTTCTTAAAGCTATCGCAGACCATGATAAAGGGTTGCGCTTTCGATCTGCCTTTCGCTTTGGCAAGCGCCTCTTTATCGGTAGATAAGAAACCGACTGTCGTATCGGTTTGAGCAAGGTATATCATCTTACTCCTTACTCCAAATAGTCCTGAAGCGCTTTTGGATCAGCGACATTTGCACCGCTCTTGAGTGCTTTGATCGCTTCGGCGGCGGCTTTTGCGGCGGCTACTGTGGTAAAGTACGGTACATTTTGCCTGATGACACTTTGGCGTATGCGTCTGGCGTCATCTTTGCTTGCTTTTGAGTCGCTGGTGTTTAGTACTATAGCTATCTCGTTATTAGTGATGCTATCTTGGATATTTGGTCGCCCTTCGCTTATCTTTAGTACCTTTTTACTCTCTATCCCCGCCTCTTTGAGCGCTTCATGCGTTCCGCTTGTAGCTACGATATCAAACCCCGCCTCTATGAAACTTTCACCGATCTCTTTGGCATACCTTTTGTCGATATTTGTAAGAGAGATAAAGATCGTTCCGCTTAATGGCAGAGCGTTGTCACTTGCGGCTTGACTCTTTGCAAATGAGAGCGCAAAACTCTCGCTTATACCCATCACCTCACCGGTCGATTTCATCTCAGGACCCAGTATCAGATCTGCTCCGCCAAGCTTTTTAAACGGAAAGACCGCCTCTTTAACGGCGATATGATCTTTGATTTTGGGCTTTAGAATGCCGTTTTCTTCCGTAACGACGCCAAATCGATCATAATACTCAAGTGCTTCTCTTAGGTCTCCCTGATACATCACTCTCGTAGCCACCTTTGCCAAAGGAACACCGGTAGCCTTTGAGACAAACGGCACGGTTCTACTTGCTCTTGGATTGACCTCGATCATATATATCTCATCGTTATATACCGCATATTGGATATTTAAAAGCCCCTTTATCTCAAGTCCAAGCGCGATCTCTTTGGTCTTTTGCTCGATCTCATCGAGTATCTTACTTGAGAGTGATATAGGCGGCAGAGAGCAGGCGCTATCGCCGCTATGTATCCCCGCCTCTTCGATATGCTGCATAATCGCACCGATATAGACATCCTTTTGATCCGATATGGCATCGACATCAAGCTCAATAGCTGAGTCAAGAAATTTATCGATTAGTACAGGCGAATCGTTGCTGACACTCACCGCCTCATCCATATAATTACTCAACTCTTCATCATTGTAGACGATTCTCATCGCCCTTCCGCCAAGCACATAACTCGGTCTCACAAGCACCGGATAGCCGACTCGGTTGGCGATCTCGATCGCCTCCTCTTTAGTGACGGCGGTGGCATTTTCAGGCTGTTTGAGTCCGATCTTTTTGATAAATGCCGAAAACTTCTCCCTATCTTCCGCCATATCGATCACTTCCGCACTCGTACCGATGATCTTAGCTCCTATCTTACTAAGGTGAGAGGAGAGTTTGAGCGGTGTTTGACCGCCGAAATGCACAATCACACCGTCAGGCTTCTCGCTCTCTATCACACTTCTAACCCTCTCGAAGTCAATCGGCTCAAAGTAGAGTATATCGCTCGTGTCGTAGTCGGTTGAGACGGTTTCGGGGTTGCAGTTATACATGATCGTTTTTACGCCAAGATCTTTCAAGGCAAATGAGGCGTGCACACAGCAGTAGTCAAACTCTATACCCTGTCCTATCCTATTTGGACCGCCGCCTATGATCATCACTTTCTTATCGTTAGTACTAAGGGGTTCTCGCTGAAAATCTGAAATCGGCGTAGTTGAGTAGAGGTACGGTGTCAAAGCTCTAAACTCCGCCGCGCAGGTATCTACTTCATTATACTCAAGAGCAATACCGTGCCTCTTCCTAGCCTCATAGATCTCATCTTCACTCACACCGATAAGCTTCGCGAGTCTACTATCGCTAAAGCCTTGCGCCTTGGATGTTCTGAGTTTCTCCCCATCCTCTAAGAGACTCTTGTCGATACCCTTTTCAAAATCCACGATCTCTTTGATCTGATGCAAGAACCAAGGATCTATCTTCGAGTACTCATGTACCTCATCCTCACTCATACCCGCTCTAAAGGCTTGCGCTATGTAAAGAACCCTATCACTATTTGGTCGGCGAAGCTCCTTTTTGATAAACTCCTCATCCCCCTCAACCTCGACAAATCCGTCTAGTCCCGTCTCAAGTGAGCATAAGCACTTTTGTAGGGACTCTTTAAAGGTTCTGCCGATACTCATCGCTTCACCCACGCTCTTCATAGAGGTTCCCAGAGTGGACTCGGCGCACGGAAATTTCTCAAAAGTAAATCTCGGCATCTTTGTAACGATATAGTCGATTACCGGCTCAAACGATGCAGGCGTTCCCGTGATGTCGTTTGTGATCTCATCGAGTGTATAACCTACTGCTAAAAGAGTTGCTACTTTGGCTATCGGATAACCGGTCGCTTTGGATGCAAGAGCGGAACTTCTACTGACTCTTGGATTCATCTCAATCACGGTCATCCGTCCGTTTTGAGGATTTACGGCAAACTGAACATTACTCCCGCCGGTATCGACACCGATCTCTCTAAGGATGGCAAAGGATGCATCTCTCATATGTTGAAACTCTTTGTCAGTCAGCGTGAGCGCTGGTGCCACCGTGATACTATCTCCGGTATGTACTCCCATCGGGTCAAAGTTCTCGATAGAGCAGACGATGATGCAGTTATCTTTGCAGTCTCTGATAACCTCCATCTCATACTCTTTCCATCCAAGCAGTGACTCTTCTATCAGGATCTCATTGATAGGGCTGGCATCCAGCCCTTCAGCCGCTAGCTTTTTATACTCGTCGATATTGTACGCTACTCCGCTTCCACCGCCGGCAAGTGTATATGAGGCTCGTATGATGAGAGGGAAGCCTATCTCTTTTGCCGCTTCAAGCGCTTCATCCATATTGTAGGCATACCTACTTTTGGGTAGATCCATGCCGATCTTGATCATCGCCTCTTTAAAAGCTTGCCTATCTTCACCCTTTTGGATCGCTTCAGGATGGGCTCCAAGAAACTTGATGCCGTCCAACATTCCCTTTTCGTACATACTCATCGCTACATTAAGTGCGGTTTGCCCACCCATCGTCGGTAGGATGGCGTCGATCTTCTCTTTTTCGATGATTTTGGCAATCACATCCTCTTTTATCGGCTCTATATAAGTTCTATCGGCAAATTCGGGATCTGTCATGATGGTTGCCGGATTAGAGTTGATGAGGACGACTCTATATCCCAACTCTTTGAGTGTCTTTGCGGCTTGCGTACCTGAGTAGTCAAACTCACACGCTTGACCGATGACGATAGGTCCTGAGCCTATCAGCAAGATATTTCGTATATCTTCTCTTTTGGGCATCCATATCCTTGTATATTAAATTTGCATAGTATATCAAATAAGCTCTTATTATTCCGTCTCAACGGCATACATATACCTTGGGTTGTCTAGTACTACAAACGGTTTAACGATCGCCTCTTTATACATATCTTTTATTATCACTTGTATCACTCTGCCCACCTTTATTCCCTCATAAAAGATATGATCAAAGCCGCTTGTTATCACCTCATCACCCACTTTTGGGTCTTTATATTTGGGTATATATTTGACTTTTATAAACTCCCCGTCCCCAAAAGCAACCCCCTCTATCCTATCCTCTCCTATCACTACCGAAAATATCGCCTCCCTAGAGGAGATCATATTGGCTACCGGTTTTTGATCTTTTTCGACCACTACTCCCGCGGCAAAACCTTTATACAAAAGTCCATACTGCTTCTTTGGATCAAAATCTTTGAACTCGAGCCAAAACTGATCTAAACGCTTCGTCATATCTCTATAGGATAAAACACTCACCAGATGTAACTTCGTATCTCTCTTTTTAAGGTCAACATCTTTTAAAAGGTGATTGAGCTTTGCCGAAACCTCGACAAATAGGGAGGCTTTTGGTTCTATCTCTTTGATTTTGGATTTTAAATCCTTTATCTTTTTTGCTTGCTTTAAATGATATTCTACGGTAGAGCTTATCTTTTCACTAAAGTTTAAAGCACTACTTTTAATGTTATTTGAGATCGTTATAAGCGTGACTTTAATGCTATTTAGATTGGTAAAAAAGAGATATCCAAACAGTACTAAAGCTACGATGTATAGAAAAAACTTTCCCCTCTTCCCCATTGACTATACTTGTCTAAGTAACTCTATATCCTCAAGCATGGCTCCGGTACCTTTGGCTACGGATAAAAGCGGATCTTCAGCCACATAAACAGGGAGTTTCACCGCTTTACTGAGATATTTATCTATACCGTAAAGCAAAGCCCCGCCACCGGTTAATGCGATACCGTTTTCTACAATATCCCCGGCAAGATCGGGTGGTGTAACCTCCAATATACTTTTGAGTGCTTTCGCTATCTCTTCTAGCGGCTCTTTAATCGCCTCTCTAATATCTTCACTACTTACTTCCACCTCTTTTAAGAGACCGCTTATCTGATCCCTCCCTTTGATATGCATCTTGACATCTTCATCTCTCTTTATAGCTGAACCTATCTCTATCTTGATCTCTTCAGCGGTTCTCTCTCCGATATAGAGATTGAACTTTTTCCTCATATACTCCACGATCTCGCTATCAAATCGATCTCCACCTATCTTGATAGATTTACTCACAACCAAACCGTCAAGAGAGATCACACCGATCTCCGTCGTACCACCGCCTATATCAATGACTAAGTTTCCTTTTGGATCTTTAATGGGAAGCCCGGCACCGATAGCCGCAGCGATCGGCTCTTCTACAAGTACCACCTCTCGTGCACCGGCACTATATGCAGAATCCTCAACCGCTTTTCGCTCCACTTGCGTTAAACCGTAAGGGACACAGATGATCACCCTCGGTCGTATAAATGCGTTTCGATTGTGCGCTTTTTTAATGAAAAATCGTATCATCTCTTCCGCCACATCAAAGTCAGCGATAACACCCTCTTTGAGAGGTCGAATGGCTATGATATTATCAGGTGTTTTTCCAAGCATCTCCTTTGCCTGGTTTCCAATGGCTAAAACTTTTCTCTTGCCATATTTGTTCTCTTTGAGCGCAACTACCGAAGGTTCATTGATGATAATACCTCTTCCCCTAGCGATAACAACAGTATTTGCCGTACCAAGATCGATAGCAAGATCATTGGAAAAGATCCCAAAAAGTTTATCTAGTAGCATAATTTACCTCCTTGTAGTTATGCACTTGCTTAGTTCTGTTCAAGCACTCTTTTTGATCGGTTTTATATAGAGCGGTTTGGCTCTATTGTTTACCACATCCTCTGTGATCAATATCTCATAACCGGATAGTTCAGGCAGTTCATACATAATGTCAAGCATGATATCTTCCATAATCGTTCTAAGTCCTCTTGCACCGGTTTTTCTCTCTATCGCTTTTTTCGCAATCGCTTTGAGTGCGGTATCTTCAAAGCTTAAAACCACTCCATCGATCGCAAAGAGTTTTTGGTACTGTTTGACGATAGAGTTTTTAGGCTCAGTAAGTATCTTGACCATCGCCTCTTCATCCAGCGGCTCCAGTGTCGCGATAGCGTGAAGTCTTCCTATCAGTTCCGGTATCAAACCAAACTGAACCAAATCATCAGGCTCCACTTGAGAGAGTATCCTATCTTTCTCTTTTTGTGTTCTCTTCTCTTGTCCAAAACCAAGGACATTTTTACCGAGTCTTTTACTGATGATCTCATCAAGCCCTTCAAATGCACCGCCGCAGATAAACAAAATATTTGTCGTATCTATCTGAGTGAACTCTTGGTTAGGATGTTTTCTTCCCCCTTTTGGTGCGATATTAACGACACTTCCCTCTATCAGTTTGAGAAGCGCTTGCTGTACACCCTCTCCGGAAACATCTCTGGTGATGGATCTATTTTCACCCGCTCTGGCTATCTTATCTATCTCATCGATAAAGACGATGCCTCTTTGTGCCTTCTCTATGTCATTATCAGCCACTTGCAGGAGTCTTGTTAAGATATTTTCAACATCTTCACCGACATAACCGGCTTCGGTCAAGCTGGTAGCATCGGTTATGGCGATAGGTACATTGAGAAACTTTGCAAGCGTTTGTGCCATGAGAGTCTTTCCGCTTCCTGTCGGTCCGATAAAGAGTACATTTGATTTTTGGATATCGGTGTCATCATCTTTTACGCTATCGCTCTTGAGTATCCTTTTATAGTGGTTATAGATAGCGACACTAAAGACCTTTTTTGCCTCATCTTGACCTACTACATAATCATCCAAGATAGCCTTGAGCTCTTTTGGGGTAAAAAGGTTGATCTCATCACTTTCACTTTTGCTCTCAACCTCCACATCACCGAAAAATATCTTATATGCCGATATCACACAGCTCTCACAGATATAGATCCCGTCACCTGCCAACAGTCTATTGTCCACGCTTTCAACAGACTTACAAAAACTACACTCTTTAGCCATCAATCTCTCCTCTCATAGGGAATTCCCCTTTTCGTTTCCAACACAAATCTACACAGCTTTTTTACATGACTATTTTGCGTCTCGTTTATGATCTCGTTTGCGATCTCTTTGATAGGCGCATCACCTCTAAAGAGTCTTTTATAGGCGCTCTTGATCGCTTCAACATCGCTCTTGTCAAGTTTTCTTCTCAGTCCTACTAAGTTTAATCCTCTAATTGTTGCGCGATTACCTTCGGCTAAACAAAAAGGCGGTATATCTTGGGTAAGTGCACTTGCGCCGCCAAGCATCGCATAATCTCCGATCTTGCAAAACTGGTGTACCGGTGTATGTCCGCCTATCACGACATGATTGCCGACCTCCACATGACCCGCAAGCGCGACATTATTCGCAAAGATATTGTGATCTCCTACGATCACATCGTGTGCAACATGGGTATATGCCATAAAGAGGTTGTTGTCCCCTATCTTCGTATAGCCTTTATCGTGCTCTGTTCCGGGATTGAAAAAGGCGAACTCTCTGATAGTGTTGTTTTTGCCTATGATGAGTTTAACCTTTTCACCGTGAAACTTCAGATCTTGAGGTACCTGACCTATCACCGCGTGTGAATAGATCTTCGTCCCTTCTCCGATAGTGGTTACTCCCCAGATCTGCGCACCTTGAAAGATCTCCACACCCTCATCGAGGGTCACATCTTTGCTGATGTAGGTATAAGCACCGATCTTAGCGCTCTTTGCTATCTTGGCTCCATCTTCGATGATGGCAGTTGGATGGATATTTGACATCTACTTGTCCACTATCATAGCTTTAAGTTCAGCTTCCGCTACCAAGTTTCCGTCAACGATCGCTTTACCGTCTAATACCCAGATATTTCCACGATGCTTTACAACATCGATGTGATACTCAAGCTTATCACCCGGCGTAACGGGCGAACGAAACTTACACTTATCGATACTCATAAAGTAGACAACTTTATCTTTAACACCTTTTTGGTCTTCAGCACTCATACTTTTAAATGCCAAAACACCGCCGGCTTGTGCCATTCCCTCAACGATCATAACCCCCGGATATATCGGATGATCAGGAAAGTGTCCTTGAAAAACCGGCTCGGAAATGGAGACATTTTTATACCCCACGATCGACTTTTCACACTCAATCTTCTCAACTCTA
>JALWLO010000061.1 GCA_027084135.1 Campylobacterales bacterium
TTGTCTTTTTTCCTCCTTGGTCTGCCATCGCAAAATCGAAGAAACTGGGTGTTGGCATTGTTCACTCTCCTTCTCTTTCTATGTTACTTTATTTTAACATTTATTGGTTGGTTTTTCAGAGGACTCAGTAGATCTAGATACTGGAAATTTGGTGCTATATCCTATATTTGGGTATACTAATTTTAAAGAGTATGGATACAATTTTGTATCCATACTTCATACTCAACCGAAACTATAAGGAGAACTTTACAATGAAAAAAATCACAGCAATATTTGTTTCAACTATATACTTTACAGGTTGTCTTACTTTAGGAACAAAAATGCATCAAATTTTTATAAAAGATGGAACCCCTCAAGTAGAAACCATATCACAAGTTATGGATAAATTAGGTTATGATGATAGTTATTATCTTGATATCAAATCATCACGAGATGATAAAAAAAATATTAGTGTTGGTTTTAATACAACATATAGCTATAATGATAAAAGCATATCAAATCTAACAAACGATTCAAAAGTAGTTGTACAATACTTTAATGCAAAAGGTCATCCTTGTGGCGATATAGATCACATAGCACCCACAATAGTAGGACAATGCTCACAAAATATTCCTACAACTAAAAATATGTACAGTGATACATATTTTGAAACTTTGGTAATTAACAAAAAACTAAAATCTTCATTTGCTAAAAAAAATTTTGCAGTTATTTTGATACCAAGCAAGTTAAAAAGTAAAAATCTATTAGATGAACACAATCTCTCAAAGGGGGACATCTGCATCTATCCACTTGGAAACATAAATTGTGAAAATTTAAAGAAAGGTGATTGGTTCACTATCCCCAAAGAGGAGATGGACAAAGCTCTTACTAAGTTTTATGATGAGCAGAATAACTAATGAATAAACAAGGAAACAGATGAAAAAAGTGATAAACATTGCCATATCGGCACTTATATTAGTACTAATTACAGCATGTTGTTGCGGAGGCTCATATTATGCAACGATAGAGAGGGATGGAAATCTTACTGTTTTTGATAAAGACAAAGTAAAAGAGTGTGTGCTTAACTATCGTAAAAACAGCGGTAATGACTTTTATGATCCGCTTGAGTTCAATAATATCAAACCGTCAGTTGGTCTGTATATAAAGTATAAAGGTGAGCTAAGAGGGGGAGTTCTTATAAATATATATGTTTATCCCGAACACAATAAAACGAAAAAAATTTGGAGTCATATTGAACTACCGTGCGATACGAAGAATCGTGACATTTATTTGATAACAGATGAGCTATTACAAGAGTTAAATATCACCGATGATACTAACCATGTTACAGACGGAATATTCATAGAATCGGTTGAAAAAGACAAAAAGTATCCACCGGAAAAATATATCATCAAAATTACAAAAGATGAGCTAAACCGTGCTTTGGATTTAAAGCATAGTCAATATGATCAAGAGCTTAACTCTACAAAATAGTATTGGAGAAGAATGAAAACAGTAGTAAAAATAGCAATAACATCGATTCTAATACTACTGATGAGTGCATGTGACGGCGGTCTCATGACAGCTTTATTATTACTACCTGATGACGACGATCCTATATACTATACGACGATAGAAAGAGAGGGAAATCTAACAATAGTCGATGAAGAGAGAGTCAAAGAGTGTATAGCCAATTATGACAATCTTTACGGAACCAAGAGTTATGATCTTTCACGATATGATAAGATAGAGCCATCTGTCGCTATCTTCATAAAATATAGCGGTAAGCTAAAAGAGGAAAATTATATAACTTTAGATATACACCCTCTTCACAACAAAACAAAAAAGCTTAGAGCTTATAGTTACTACCCGTGTGATGAAAAGCACCGTATCGTTTATCTGCTAACTGATGATATGTTAAATCTATTGGATATATCGGATAGTACTAATCATGTTACAGACGGTGTATATATAGAGTCGATAGAAAATGACAAAAAACTACCGAAAGATCGATACATTATAGAGATCACAAAAGAGGAGCTAAACCATGCTTTGGATTTGAAATATAGCAAGTACGAACAACAGTAAAATTTTAAGGATGCGGGATTTTCACTTTTGAATTTAGCAGATATGCAATAGTTAATACTAGTACTAAAAGTATGTATAGATTTGTGATGATGCCGTATCCGTGTAGTAAGTATAAAACCCAAAGCAGGATCGCTCCCATCGGTGTCGGTACGCCGGTAAAGTATTTGGCTACTTCACCCTCCTCTTGGTGGAGATTGAACTCTATGAGTCTTCTCAAACCGCTGATGATGTAGTAGATAAAGACTATCCCCGCTATCAACACACCCGCTCCGCCGTCAGGTTTGATGGCATAAAAGAGTAAAAAAGAGGGCATGATCACGAAAGAGATAAAGTCGGCAAATGAGTCAAGCTGTATCCCAAACTCCGTCGAGAGATGAAAGCGCCTAGCAAGTTTACCGTCAAGGATATCCAAACCGCCGGCTATCCATGCCAATATAATCGCCGTAAAAAAATCACCCTGTTGGATGAAATACATCGCTACGATACCGGCGGTAATATTTGAGAATGTTACAAGATTTGCTATATTAAAATGATTTGTTTTATTAAAAAGAAAACTCAAATTATCTCCTATCTTGCTTTTTGCTTTTGTGTGTTATTATACCAATAATAGATTTGAAGGAGTTTTTTATGGACAGGAAGAAGATCTATAATCCAAGTTCAAACGAACATGTCAATGAACGAAAAGTTTTCGGCGGAAATCCGACGGGAATATTTGAGCTAAACAAGATCAAGTATCAGTGGGCATATAACCTTTGGGATATGATGCTAAATAACACTTGGTTTCCAAAAGAGGTCGATATGACCGGTGATGTAAGAGACTACAAACAACTCACACCAGCCGAAAAAAATGCGTACGACAAAGCGTTATCGCAACTGATTTTCATGGATTCACTCCAAACCAACAATCTCATCGACAATGTCAATCCATACATCACATCTCCTGAAATCAATCTCATCTTAGTACGACAAGCTTTTGAGGAGGCTCTGCACTCTCAAAGCTATGCCGTGATGGTTGACAGCATCTCGTCCAATACCGAAGAGATCTACGATATGTGGAGACAGGATGCCCAACTAAAGGCGAAAAACGACTATATCGCACAAGTTTATGACGAGCTTGCAACCGGAACGCCGAGTGAGCAGGATATCGTCAAAGCAATGTTTGCAAATCAGATCCTTGAGGGTATCTACTTTTATAGCGGATTTACATTTTTCTACACGCTGGCAAGAAGCGGCAAGATGCTTGGAAGCGCACAGATGATACGATTTATCCAAAGAGACGAGGTAACGCACCTCCTCATCTTTCAAAATATGATCAATGTAACCAGAAAAGAGAGACCGGATCTCTTTACCGATGAGCTTATCAAAGATGTTTACGAGATGTTTGATAGAGCGGTGGACCTTGAGATATCGTGGGGTAAATATATTACTCAAGGGCATATCTTAGGTCTGACTGATCAGATCATCGAAGACTATATCATGTACCTTGCCGATAAGCGCTTGACGGCAGTGGGACTTGAAAAGAGATATAACAGAGAACACCCTATCAAATGGGTTGACAACTTCTCAAGCTTCAATGACCAAAAAACCAACTTTTTTGAAGGAAATGTGACCAACTACTCCAAAGGAAGTCTCGATCTTGACGACTTCTAGGGAGCTTGTAACGCTTGGGTTTGATTATCCGCAAGATAAGTGGGATAGCAACCTTTCAAAACTCAAAGAGTTGATATCCCAAACATCTGACGATGCCGTTATCTGCGCTCCGGAACTGGCACTGACAAACTTCTCGTTCGATCTTCTAGAAGAGGCTGCTCTCTTTAGTACTACTGCGATCGAAGCGTTAAAAAAGATAGTCGGTGAAAGAATATTTTGCACAACGGTTATCGCCAAAGAGGACGGCAACTACTACAACCGAGCCTTAGTACTACACAAAGGCAAGATCATCCACTCACAAGACAAAGTCAAGCTCTTTAAGTTTGGAGAGGAGGACAAACATTACACCCCCGGCGATATCCAAAAGGTCAAAATCATTGAAATCGACGGCTTAAGAGTCGCTATTTTAATCTGTTTTGAGATAAGATTTATAGAACTTTGGCAAAAGATCCAAGGTGCTGATATTATATTTGTGCCATCTCTTTGGGGAAAACTTAGAAAGTCTCAATATGAGGCTATCACAACGGCGCTTGCGATCATCAACCAAGCCTTTGTCATAGCTTCAAACAGTACCCAAGAGGATATGGCGGCAAGTAGCGGTATCATCACACCCTTTGGAGTTGCTTATAGAGATGACTCGAAAGAGCTCATCTCGCTAAAAGCCGATCTAAGAGAGATCAAAAAGATGAGAAGATATATGGATATAGGACTTTCATGATACGACAACACTTGAAAAACAACACTCTAAACCTTCACAAAGCGCAAAATCTGGCTAATGAGATAGATAAAATCTTTCCACTCTCAAAAGAGGTAAAGAGCGCCATAGGATCTATCGAGAGAGAGCTGTTTGTACCGAAAGGCTTTAAACACCACGCCTATAAACTTGACGCTCTACCGCTTGCCGCAAATCAATGGATCAGTTCCCCTTTAACAGTAGCGAAAATGAGCGAAGCCTTGATGTGCAAAGGTGCCGATAGCGTACTTGAGATAGGCTGCGGAAGCGGATATCAAGCCGCTGTCTTGAGCAAGATGTTTAGGAGAGTCTTTACCATCGAGAGGATAGAGAAGCTACTGCTTGAGGCTAAAGAGAGATTTAGAAAGCTCGGCATCACCAATATCCACACCCGCTTTGACGACGGCAATCGCGGCTGGAAAAGTTATGCTCCGTACGATAGGATACTCTTCTCCGCTTCTGCAAAAGAGCCGCCGATGAACCTCTTTGAGCAGTTAAAGGACGGCGGTATCCTCGTAGCTCCTATCGAACACGGGGGCGAGCAGATCATCACGAGATTTTACAAAAAAGGCTCAAAGATAGAGGCGGAACAGCTGGAGAGTTGTCTATTTGTCCCTGTTAAGAGAGGGATCGAGAGGTAGGGGATTTGTTCTTTATTTGTTATGTGATTTTTCATATAAGAGTTCAGGGTCTAAATCAAGTTGATTTGCCCACTCTATACTATCAAAACTCACTCTGACACTTTTAAATAGTTTCTCGTTTTTTAGCTCTTGAAATTTACCAATTTCTAAATACGGTTTTACATCAAAAACTCTCTCTTCATCATTTTCAAATTTCAACAATAGACAGTAATCCTCTAAAGGTTTTACATCTTTTACAGCTAAATACATCTCAAACCTCCTATTTTATTTTAAGGGCTCTATTTTAAATGGCAATTCACCGTTCTGAGCCAATTCCCAATCTGCAAGTAACTCCTCTTTTCTAAGCTCCACCCACGCTAAAACAAGTCTGAGTTTGTTTTTCGGTAACTTCCCTTCTGTTAATTCAACTTTGTTGATATCAATGATCGCTTTCTCAAAAATTCGATAATTAATATACAAAGTGTGTGTTAATTTTCATATTTGGGCAATAACAGACATTTTGTATGTTATTGAAAATCCCCCATCAAGAGCGATCCCCGGAGATAGTCATCCTCTCTACCGTTAGTACTAGCGACTTCTCTCCTCGAAACTCATTTTGAGTGACACTACAAACGATATCCACCTCATCACCCTCTTTTACCGTCTTATCAAAGTTAAAGTATATCGACTTCAATTTTACATCATTACATACCAGATGCATTTTGAGGTGATTTGCGCTCATGCCGATAACTCTGCCGTTTTCGACTTTTACTCTACTTAGCGTAAATTTTGGTTGAGGATTTTCTACTCCATAGGGTTCAAACTCCTCAAGTATGGAGATGAGCTCACTATTTATCGCTTTGGGTTCTATCTCTCCGAGTATGTGGCTGTTGTCTATAAACTTCTCATCATCGATCTTTGAAGCCTCTAGCTCCAACGCGCTCTTAAACTCCTCGAGCCTATCTGCTTCTAACATAAGACCCGCCGCACTCTTATGCCCGCCGAAACCGAGAAGTTTTTCTTTTTGAGTTGCTATGAGAGAGAGGATATCCACATCTCCCACACTTCTCGCACTCCCTTTGGCTTTGTCTCCGTTTACTGTCATCACGATAGCCGGTACTCCAAAGCGTCTGCAAAGTCTTGCGGCTACGATACCGACCACCCCCTCGTGCCAATCCTCACTCCAAACCACTATGATCTTTTGATCACTATCGGCTTTCTTGATCGCTTGTGCGGTGATATCGCGCTCTATCTCTTTTCTTTGGTTATTCAAAGCGATAAGATGCTCTAGCTTTGCCATCGCTTCATCCAAACTCCTGCTCTTTATAAAGTCAAATGCCACACTAGCATCTTCCAATCTTCCCGCACTATTTAAAAGCGGTGCGATCAAAAAGGAGATATCATCACTTTTAAATCGCTTTTTATTAAAGTAGCGCTTTATAGCCTCTAAAAATGCTCTTTTTGAGTGGTTTAAGAAGTGAAATCCCCGCTTTACCATCGTGCGGTTTATACCCTTTAGCTCCATCATATCCGCCATAATGGCGATCGATAAGATATCGAGAAATTTTGTGAGATCATATCTCTTTAGTGATAGTTCACTTTTTAGTGATGCAACTAGATACCATGCCACTTGGGCACCGCAGATCCCCTCATACGGGAAGGGACACTCCTCTTGCTTCGGATTGATGATAGCGTACGCTTGGGGTAAAGTTTGGGGGATATTGTGATGATCGGTGATGATGAGATCTACGCCTCTCTTCTTTAGTACTAAGGCACTCTCCACCGCAGATATGCCGTTATCTACCGTTATAACCAGATCACTATCTATCCTCTCAACCACACTTGGACTAAGTCCATATCCGTCGATAAAGCGATTGGGGATGATGATCTCTACCTCATAGCCGATATCGCTAAAAAATTCGCTCAAGATAGCGGTAGAGACGACTCCGTCAACATCATAATCCCCGACTATCGTTATCTTCTCTTTATCTTTGATCGCCTTTGCGATTCTAGTACTAGCCTTTTGCATATCTTTAAAGAGATGCGGAGGCGGGAGCTCCGAGAGTGATCTACAGCGATCACCCTCAAATCTCTTGGAT
Source organism: Campylobacterales bacterium (assembly GCA_027084135.1). Lineage (GTDB taxonomy): Bacteria > Campylobacterota > Campylobacteria > Campylobacterales > QNZT01 > QNZU01. The sequence goes on from JALWLO010000061.1 coordinate 7,170, forward strand.
AATATCGAGTAAATGTGCTCGCAAGTTAGCTTATCACTCATCCCTTTTCGCCTCTAATGAAGCCTTTACAAAACCAAAAATTGCCGGGTTGGGGTTGGTGAGTTTGGAGGTAAACTCCGGATGAAACTGAACTCCCAAAAACCACCTATGAGTCGGAATCTCCACCACCTCTATCAGCCCGTCACTCTCACCGGAGATGATCATACCGTTTTTCTCAAACTTCTCTCTAAAGGCTGGATTTGCCTCGTATCTGTGTCTATGGCGCTCATAAATCTTCTCTTTGCCGTCATAAACCTCTCTAAGCAAACTGCCCTCTTTGGTATCGCACTCATACTCTCCAAGTCTCATCGTTCCACCAAGAGGGCTTTGGTGGGTACGCAGCTGTTTATGACCGCTTGCATCTATAAAGGAGTCGATAAGATAGATGATAGGATGTTTGGTATCTTTGTCAAACTCTACCGAGTTTGCATCCTCTAAGCCGAGAACATTTCTAGCATACTCGATCATCGAGAGTTGCATCCCAAGACAGATACCTAGAAACGGGATATTCTGCTCTCTCGCATACCTGATAGCCTCTATCTTACCCTCAACACCCCTCTCGCCAAATCCACCGGCAACCAATATCCCGTCAACATCTTCAAACATCTCATCACACTTCTCTTTGGTGATATTTTGGCTATCTATCCACTTGAGATTGACTCTAGTATCTAGATGGGCTCCGGCATGGATAAAGGACTCTATGAGAGATTTATAGGACTCTTTCAACTCCAGATACTTCCCTACAAAACCGATAGTAACATCTTTTTTAGGCGATATGACATTTTTTACAAGCGTATCCCATCTGAGCATATTTGGGTGTAGTTCACCTAGACCGAGTGTCTGAGAGATAGGTTTGAGGATATCTTGCGCCAAAAACTTCATCGGTACTTTATAGATTGACTTGGCGTCACTCGCTTCGATCACGCTATCTCTATCCACACCGCATGAAGCGGCGATTTTGTTTTTCATATTTTTCGGTATGGACACTTCACTTCTACATATCAACATATCGGGACTGATACCGATACGGCGCAGCTCTTGTACCGAGTGCTGAGTAGGTTTGGTTTTGAGCTCTCCCGCCGCTTTGAGGTATGGTACTAAAGTGAGGTGGATAAACATCGCATTTTGCTTGCCCACTTCGCTTCTAAACTCTCTACTCGCCTCCAGAAACGGCAGAGACTCGATATCTCCTACCGTTCCGCCTATCTCCACGACAAGGATATCATTCCCCTCACCTGCGGCTTTGATGCGTCTTTTGATCTCATCGGTGATATGAGGAATAACCTGTATCGTCTTACCGAGATAATCCCCCCTTCTCTCGCGTTCTATGACGGAGGAGTAAACTTGACCGGTTGTGAAGTTATTGAGCTTTGAGAGTGAAATATCCAAAAATCTCTCATAATGCCCGATATCCAGATCGGTCTCAGCTCCGTCAGCCGTCACAAAAACCTCTCCATGCTCAAGGGGACTCATCGTTCCTGGATCGACATTGATGTAAGGATCTATCTTTAGCATACTCACTTTCAAGCCAGAGTGTTTGAGGAGCGTAGCGATGCTGGCAGATGCGATACCTTTACCGAGAGAGCTTAAAACACCGCCTGTTACAAAGATATATTTCGTACTATTGTTTGCCATAAGTGTCCTATATATTTTTTTGGGATTATATTAAAATATCACTAAAGAGCAACTAGGAAGCTCATACCTTCCGGAAAATCAAAATAGTTTTATCCGTTTCCTCTCCAAACATCTTAACAGGTAAACTTTCCATCAGCTTAAGCTTGGTCATATTCTCTATATCCTCACTATCGTAGTAGTACTGTATGATCTGCTTCTTATCCTTTTTGTACAACTCACCATTTTTCTCAAACAGTACTAACTCCGTTACCAATCTCCCCCCGTCAAACTCCGCATCTATAGAGATAAATCGATCCTCTTCGTCGATCACCATACTCCCCGCCGTCACCTCGCTAAAACCGTATAGCGTATTGATATCAGCTAAAAATACCCCATCTTGCTTCAAAACCCTCTCTACTTGAGCAAAAAAGGCTCTCAAGCTCTCACGATCCATATAGTTTAGCACATCACCCACCGCAACGACCGCATCATAGCTAGTACTAAGCGTTTTTATATCTACATTTTTTGCGTTTAATCCTTTGTTCTTGGCTATCTCGACCATTTTTGGACTCAAATCTATCCCCAGCGTATCGGGGTATCTCTTTTGTAGATGAAGCAAAAAGTTACCGTTTCCGCATCCGACATCCAAGATGCTCTCTATCTCAAAACGCTCCAACTCTTTCAAATAGCGTCGATAGAGCTTCTCATACTCATCATAAAAGCCGATATAGGGCTCTATCACCGCATATAGATCCAAACTATCTATCATCTCTTAACTCTTTTATCTATTTATTTATACAATAATAACAACCATAACAAAAAATCACTTTAAAGGCTTATCATGGGTTTGGAGTTACCGTTTTGGGTTATCATCTATATATCACTGCTTATCTCAAGCTCTATCGGAACGATCATCATCAGCCCCGACAAAAACCCTCTCTATATCCTGAGCGAGCTCTCAGTCGGTATCTTTAGCGCTTCATTTTTTCTGATCTACTACGGTGTACTCAACTATCCGAGCTCATTTTTTACTATCTTGGCGATGGTCGCTTTTATCATCTATCAAGAAGCATGGGTCAATAGAGCGCTCTATAGAGAGTATCTGCAAAAGCCTAGCGATATGAGTGACGCGGAGTTTAAGGGATTGCTCATCTTTACAATCGTTGTTTCGACTATTTTGCTTTTGCCGCTGATTTGGGTGATATATAAAATCTATCTTCACTACAATTAGTACTAGAGATCAAATAGTGTCTTTTCCAAAGCCTTTAACCTAAAGCTTTTGCGATGCAAGGGGCTATAACCAAACTTTTTTATAGCCTCTATGTGCTCTTTAGTACCGTACCCTTTGTGGTTACAAAAGCCGTAGTTTGGGTATTTACCGTCCATCTCATCCATATATCTATCTCTCTCAACCTTAGCCAAGATACTTGCGGCACTTACCTCTCTCACACTCTGATCAGCTTTGATGATAGCCTCTACACCTCTCACACCGAAGTTGCTATTGCCGTCCATTATCGCTCTTTGGGGGTTTAGTACAGAGATGATCTGCTCTATCGACCTCTTTAAGCATAGTGAGAGTCCGATCTCATCGATGAGTTCATTACTGCTCCAGACGATCTCATAGCGGGCATTTCGTACGATCTTCTCATAAAGCTCCTCTCGCTTTTTTGCTGTTAGCGTTTTGGAGTCATTCACTCCCCTGATCCTCTTTTTCAGTACGACCCCCGCTACTACCAAAGGACCCGCCAAACATCCGCGACCGGCTTCATCGATACCGCATAACATCTTCATCCCTAAAAAATTTTTATCAAAATCCGATTTTACTCAAAAGTTGCATAAATCCAAAGGAGAAAAAATGTCCATCACCGAAAAGCTCACCCTCTCACTCGCTTTGATAGCCCTACTATCAGGCTGTAATAGAACTTCAATAGAAGATCAAACCCTATCTCCTCAAAGTGTAAATCTCAATACTGTCTCGATGAAAGAGAACTCCATCACCACTACCCAAGATAACATAAAAGTGGAAGTGATAGGAGAGCTTGGTGCAAAAGTATTTCTCAACAACCAAGAGATGGGAGAGATACCTGAGAACGGTAAGCTTGTGATCAATATAGGCGTAGATGAGATAGGCACGCACTACTATAACATCTATACGATAGATAAAGAGGGTAAAAAGAGTGAAAATAAAGTACTAAAGGTGATCAAAAAAGCTAAAAGTTCAGAGCTTGGTAGAGTTAGTACTAAAGGTGAAGTAGCAGGGCTTACGGTATCTAAGGAGAAGATAGCGTTTCTAGCGGAAAAGGGTGACGGTGTTGAGATAGTAGGTATAGGATTTAATGACACGGTATCTTCGGATCTGCTCTCAACGATAGATATCGATGCTTATGGTGTGGTACTATCAGATAACGGGAAAAAGCTCTATATCAAAGATAAAAACGGCGTTTATAGTATCGTCGATATCTCAAATATCTCCGATCCGAAGATCATAGGCTCACTCAAAGAGCTTCCAACCAGACCAAACGAAGCAAAAACAAAAGATAGTAAATATACCTACTATAAAAGGGCTTGCGGTATAGGACTCAAAACCCCTACGGACAACACTCTCCTCATAAAAGACAAATTTATTACCGATGTGGTAATAGTAGAGGATAAGTATATTTTAGCTTCACACGGCAAAGAGGGGCTATACCTCTATGATATAAGCGATAGAACCCATCCTAAGAAAATCGGTACGAAAGAGATAAACGGTGTCGCTTCGGCACTATCGGTTTTAGAAGATGACGGAATACTCTTTGTAGCCAATAAAAAGGGGGTAGATATCTACAATCTCGATATCTTGCTTCATGAGATGGGCGCAAAATAGCCTCTAATCCCTAAGCGCCCAGTTCCAAAAGGGCACCACCTCAACCTCTAACCCCTCGATACGAAACTCATCCTCCACCTCCAAAGTGACAACCTCGACGCGCTTTGCTCCGATCTGCTCCAACGCACCGTAAGCTCTACCTATCTTCTCTCGTATCATCTCTTTGGGCATGAAGACTAGAGGCATTACCGCCTTCGTACGAAGCGGCAGATACAGCTCTACAAGGTCGCTCCAAACCGGCTCTTCTCCCCGCTTCAAAAGCTCCAAAAAGAGCATATTTTCAAAGCGTTTGATAAAATCTTTCTCAAATGTCAGCACACTTTTGATGGCAAAATCGACCAAAAATATCTTCTTGCCGCCCCTCTTGCTCCCGTACTTTGGAATGAGATACAAAAGCCCCCTATCCTGCAAACTTTTTGTTATCTCATAAAACTTATCTTTTGAGATTTTATGAAAGAGTTTGATCTCTTTAAAGAGGGAGTAGGATGAGACCACTTGCCCCTGATGCAGAGCATACGCTCTATATATCGTCCACTCAAGCGGAGAGTTCATCATCACCGAGAGCTCCTCTTGAAACCGCTTGACAAAACTCTCCCTATGCGTTAGTACGATGGATGGGAAACTACCGATCGTCGCATATTCGTTAAAGAGCGTCTCTATCTCCGCATCTCGCCTCTTGAATGCTATAAACTCTTCAAAGTCGAGCGGATATAGCACCTCACTCTCAAACCCCTCCAACTCCCTCTTTTTTTCGGTGGTGATGATCACCTCTTTGCAACCCGGTGGTGTAAAAGAGAAGTCGAAATTCTCTAGTACTAAAGTCTCTATACCCTTTTTTACTATAAAATTAGATAAACCTATGAGGATCGATTGGTTGATGCGGATATCATCAAAGTCTATGTAGAGATAGCTTCCTTTTTTCTTAGATGAGAGATAGTCGTAGATGATGGTGGTTTTACCCGACTTTCTGGGTCCGTATATGATGGTTTTTGCGTTTGTTATAGACAATTTTCTGGGATAAAAGGTCTGCTTTTTTATCTCATTTTCATATAATATCTCTAATATGTCCATAGCAACATAACACCACCGTTAAACATTTTAGGTAGATTTTACCTAAAATAGACTCTTGGATGCTTAAAGGTATTAGTACTAACTATCTTGATCTTGTGATATTATCTTTGATAGCTTCATAAACCATATCTGAACTCTTCTCTATCTTCATAAATGCTTTATTGATCTTTTTCATCTGCTCTTTGGAGAGAGGTACGATCGCAAGTATCTTGCCCGGATACTTTAGATCATCTCGCTGATAAAACATCTCTTTAAATTTAGAGAGCCTTATCTTCATATTTCCAAAGCTCGGATCTGCCAGATAGGCATATCTATCATCCATATTTTTATAGATGGTAAAGTGCTCATTTTTTCGTATCTTGACAAATAAAATCACAGGTGCTTTGAGTTTTTTGAGGGACTTTAGATCAAGCGCTAAGCCAAGAGCTTTAAACCCCTTTTTCTGCGCAAACTTCGCCAGATCAAAAAATGATAACGAAGTATCACCATCCTCTAACTTCTCCTTTTTGGTGATATCAAACCCTTTTTGCTTTAAGACATCATCCAAGATATCCTTTTCGCTCACATTTAAGTCATAGTAGTACTTTAGAATAGTAGAGAGTGAAGCACTACCGCAACTGTAATCATAGTTTTGTCTTGTGAGGTTCTCGTTTTTGAACTCTATCCATGATTTTATAGGCTTTGTTACACTAAACTCTCTTTGATGTAGCACGATATCCGCACTCAAAAAGGTGAAACTAAACAGGAGTAAAAATATCCACTTTTTCATCAAAATTTATACGCCAAAGATAGATTGATATTGTTGCTTGAATACTCATCAGTATCAAGCTTTTCGGTATCAAAGTTGAGAGTCATCCTATGGTCTATCTCATAGCTCACACCAAAAGTATAACCGACCGATGAACCGAGATTTGATACGACTTTATCATTGACCCTATCTTTTCCGTTAAATTGATACTTGATGCCCCAGTTTATAGATGTATAGGGATTTACCGCAAAGTATATATTTGGACTCAACACAAAAGTATCTCCGCTCTCTATCGTCTCACCTCTGTGGCTCTTTTTGAGGCTATGCCTATAGTGAGTTTTGAGCAAAAATACCACAGGATCAACGGTGTAGTAGCTTGTCATAAAGAGTGAATAGTTTTTGAAATTGAGACTCTTTTTTAGAGCCTGTGAAAACTTAACCTTTTCAAAGATATCCACACTTGCACCGACTAGCAAAGAGGGTGTATCATCCTCTTTCTTCACTTCATAGACCAAACCAACATTGAGATTATTGAAATCTTTATCACTCTTGGTACTAAAGTTACTGTCACTTATATGTGTTTCAGAAGTGTAGAGATTTATATTTGTAAAGAGTTCTAACTTTTTGCTAAAGCCGTATTTGAGACTTATACCGTAGTTGATATAGTCTTGATTTGACTTTGAGTTGCCCATATAGGTGGGGATAAAAACATAACCGCCGTTTGAAGTCTGATACGCAATAGGCGCAACCAAACTCTCTCTTTTGTTGATGTTTGAGTAGGAGATCGTCGTCTCGACTTTAAACTTTTTGGTATCTGTTAGGATCTCATCGACTTTTACAGCTTTGGAATAGAGAAAAATCGGCACTAATATAAAAATGAAAATATAGCTTTTCACTATTGTAGCCTTTTGTGAAACATATCATCATATGGCACAAATTTTTTCTCTTCTCTTGTGCTATTTTTTACCACTGACTCTATACCCTCTTTTTTAAATACCATCTGTATAGCCAGATTTACCTTCTGAGGCTTTTTTATTAAAAGTTCGATAGATTTTATATTTGGAAAATATTCAGGATTCATAAAAACTGCCTGCATAATCTGATCTGATGCACTCGAGCTAATCGCTAAAAACTGCTCTTTATGTATCACTCCTTTTTTCATGCTAGCTTCTGTTTTTACTATCACTCTCTTTAAACTCTGCCCATCAAACAAAACATTTTTAGTAAAGTTTATCGCATTGTACTCCTCTATATGATACTCATCACCTTTTTCTTTCACAACCGGTGAGTTTAGCTTCTCATGTTCTGCTTTGGTTAAAGCGTTTGCATGAGTACTTAGTATTATTACTACTAGCAATAATATTTTAGAGATTTTTTTCATTTGTTTTCTCCTTCACTACTAAATAAAATAAAGCCAACAAGAACAGACTATATGCTATATCTATTATAGCTGTCATCATGATAGATAATTTATCGTAATTTATAGCATGGCTCAAGAAAATAACTATAAAAATAATAATGCTTTTTCTACCAAACATATTGATTAATTTCTTATAATAAAACATAAGATACCCCGTAAGGAGTATCTCAAAAAATGTTAGTAGTTGTTCTATGGAATAAGCCAAGTCCATCTGCCCCATCGTCTATTTGAATATGGATGACCACTATATATCTTATCACCATAACTTGGAGCGTTCAAGTAAGAGACTGTGTAAAGTGTAAGACCCCAAAATATTGGCCAAAACTCACCATCAGTCTTCTTCATCTCCGCCTGATCCAAAGTCGCAACCTTAGCACCATCTTGGAAAATAAACTGACTATCCGCCTTACTCATCGTAGCAAAGTCTGACTCAACACTCGGCTTTGCAAATGCTACACTTGATACCACAAACAAACTAACAAAAACTGCTAAAAGCTTTTTCATCTTTTCTCCTCTTTTAGATTATATTTTTCGAGAATCCAATCAATCATATCCTCTATTGTCTCTGTTTTTTCTATTGGATTGCCATCAATATCAAATTTCATATACTCTGAAATCACATCAACTAAGTCACATGCATCAGATGAACTTATATTATTTGATTTCAATTTCCTGTATAGATTTAATATTTTGTTTTTTTGAATAGTGTTATTTATCTCTTGATGTAATAACATATCCAAAAAATTTAATATTTCTATTTTCATAGTGACTCTTTAGTAACTATCTACTCCATCTCCAAGTAGATACAACCCTACCTCTTTGATTTAATATTACAACACCTCTTCGACTCTCATACCTTGTTGTTCTTCTAGCAATGTCACTATATGCTATAGTGGCATTTCTCATAGTATGAACAAAAGCCCTTGTTGAAGTCAGCATCCTATCAACATTAGCATCAAAGAGATATTTAGCCATCAAACACTACCCTCAAAAAGTTCTCTTATCTCCTCATCACTGCTGTCAAAATCATCTTTGATTTCTATCTTTTCTTTGAGTCTATTTGGTTTTTTGTGCCTATGATAGAGATATGATACGGCAAAAATCATTATATAGATAGTGGTTATAATCGCTATAAAAATCAAACTATTTTTAAAAAATAGTGATATTAGTACTAATATCGCATAGGATATCAATAATCTCTTTCCCAAATCTTTTAAGTTTTTACTATCAGTTAAGTATCCCTCCAAAATAGTTTGAAATATAGACTCTATCAAATCACTTTTCCTTCTTACTTATAATAGGTTCTAGTTCGACATAGATATCCCCACTACCTACAGATAAGTTTGCTCCTATGATGATGCCGATAAATGCAAGAGTATATCCGGGAATGCCAAACTTGATATGAAACATACCTGCGATATATACTAAAATAATTGCCGACAATAAAGTGATTATAATAAATTTCCAATCTCTTGTAAACTCAACTACTTTAGGCTGATACCCCTCTTTTTCAACCAATATCTTTGCTTTATTTGCCCTCTTTCTATGGGGTTCCCATGGGATTTTTATCTTGCAAGGCGTATAGCAAACGATATCTTTTGTTCTATCATAGGGATCAACTATATATGTTACTTTTGCGGATTTGACATTTGCATCAATTTTGAAAGTGTTAAATAATAATTTTCCCAACATTTACTATGCCTTTTGTATAAAAATATTATAGGGGTTTCTATACTTAAAAGTACAGAAACCCTCTTGTTTTTAATAAGGGAATAAACCTGCTCCGACTCCAACAGCAGTCCAGAAATCACGCTGATTCCAGCTACTCCAACCACCACCAAAATAAAGTTGGTAATCAGTATAGATCAATCCACCTATAACACCACCTAAAAAACCTTCACCTTCAGTACTCTTCAACTCTGCCTGATCCAACGACGCTACCTTAGCACCCTCTTGGAAAAGAAACTGACTATCCGCCTTGCTCATTGTAGCAAAGTCTGACTCAACACTCGGCTTTGCAAATGCTACACTTGACACCACAAACAAACTAACAAAAACTGCTAAAAGCTTTTTCATCTTTTCTCCTCAAAATATTTTTCTAAGGATAGCGCCATCCTGCACAGCATTATATCATCCCCCCCCCCTTAAACTTTCATTAAAAAATCTAATAT
>JALWLO010000062.1 GCA_027084135.1 Campylobacterales bacterium
TTTGTCGATATAGAAGATAATCTGTTTTTACAATTTAACAAGGAACATATATGCAATTTCACAATAACCTAGCAAAAGCTTTAGATAAGGCTCCAAATATAGCGATTTTTTCGGTAGATGAAAACAAAGTGATTACAAGTTGGAATGAGGGTGCCCAAAAACTATATGGGTATAAAAAAGAGGATGCCATAGGGGAAAAAGTCGATGAATTGATCATACCTTCATATATGAGAGACTACTTTTGGAGCGATTTAAAAGAGAAGAGAGGTTCTGAGCTAGAGGAGTGCGAGTATAAAAGGTCTGATAACTCTATCATCATAGTAAATCAAAATATTGTCTATGTCGATGATCAAATATACTTTTTTGTTTTGGAGCCTCTTCAAGCAAAAGCACACCATCACTTAAATGAGATTATCGATAGTGATAAAGTAGAGGATAAACTTGTCATTATCTCTTTTGATAGCCAATGGAAGATAGACTCCTTTAACAGCATAGCACAAGAGTTTACAGGGTATCTCTATAGCGATGTAAAAGGAAAAGATTTTTTAGAAATATTTGTGCCTAAGAGTTTTCAAGCAAAAGTAAAAGAGCGTTTAAAAAACTTTCAAAACGATAGAAGAAGTTCGACAAAAGCGATAAGTTTTCCTATCATATGCGCTAACGGTACTAAGAAGATTATGCATTGGGATAAAAGTGTCAAAAGTGGCTCAAGAGGTGATGAGAGGATATTTTTGATAGGTTCAGATTTCAAAGATAGTGAAGCAACTCTTGGATATTTAGCAAACTATGATCCCTTGACAGATCTTCCAAACAGGCGTCAACTTCTGCAAAATTTACAAGACAGCATGAACAAAGCCGCAAGAGTCGGTGAAAGTGTGATAACACTCTTTTTAAGTGTTGATAATTTTAAAAGTATAAACCGTACATTTGGTTACAATTTCGGTGATGAAATTTTGAGAAAAATTGGTGAAAGACTAGGAAACAATCTAAGAGATTATGATAGTGTTGCTAGATTTTCCTCAGATGAGTTCGTTATCATCTTCGAGGGAGTAGATAGTGATTTAGTAGCGTCAGCGTTAGCCCAAAGAGTTATCTCGCTTTTTGAAGAGCCGTTTGAAATCGAGAACCATAAGATCAACTTAAATGTAAATATAGGTGTTAGCTCTTTCCCTTCACACGCCAACGATCCAAAAACACTCATCAACTATGCGAATAAAGCGATGCAAAAAGCAAAAGAGGAGGGGTTAAATAGATATAAGATATTTAAAGCCCCTATGAATGATGAAGTGACAAAAAGAGTGATGATAGAGAAGAGTTTAAAACAGGCACTTGAAAATGGAGAGTTTTATGTAGTCTATCAACCCCAAGTCGATACCAAAACAAAAAGGATTGTAGGAGCGGAAGCTCTTGTTAGATGGAACCATCCTAAACAAAACAATATACCTCCGCTAGATTTTATCCCTATAGCCGAAGATACGGGTATGATACTTGATATCGGAAGATTAGTACTAAAAGAGGCTATAGCTCAAACAAAAAAGTGGCATGATAAGGGGTATGATAATTTAAAGTTGAGTGTAAATATCTCGGGGATACAGCTTCTGCAAAGTTCACTCTATAAAGATATAGAGGATATATTACATGAGAGCGGTTTGGATCCTCAGTTTTTAGAGTTGGAGTTAACAGAGAGTGTACTCATGGAGAATCTCTCTTTAGCGACTATGGTATTAGATAGGTTTAAACAAAAAGGGATAAAGATATCTATAGATGATTTCGGTACAGGTTACTCATCCTTTAGATATTTACGAGAGTTACCATTTGATTTGTTAAAGATAGATCACTCATTTATAATCGATATTATGTCAAATAGTAGAGATAAAGCGATAGTATCATCAATAGTAACGATGGTGCAAGAGATGGGTTTACAAGTCGTAGCTGAAGGAGTTGAGAAGAGTGCTCAATATAACTATCTAAAAGAGTTGGGGTGTGATTTTATACAGGGTTACTATTTTAGTAAGCCATTAGGGGCGGATGAATTTGAGAAGGTGTTGGGAAAAGGTACATTAGAGGGTAAAGAGGTTAGTAGTGAATATTATAAAGTTGAAGAGGAGTTAAAAAAGCTGACAAAACCTCAAAAAATGGCATTTTAAATCGAAGTTCTATGAAAATTGATGAAAATATTACTATTTTTATTGACTTAAATCGTCAAAAGTGTTATAATCGTCACCTCTAAAAGCGGTCTATGCTTTCAAGAGGGAAATAGATAGATGAGGTGAGATAGTGGTAATCGCATTTTTAAGAGGGAAGTATCCTGACATTTCGATAAGTGATCAACAGAGATATATCCTCAACTATGCTCAAGAGATGGGAATCGCTATCGATATGAGTGAACTCGATGATGCCTCTATCAATACCTCTTTGGAAGAGCGAAAAGGTTTTTTAGAGATGATAAGATCTCTAAAAAGTGGAGATGCGATACTGGTATATGAGTTAAAGTGTCTTAGTACTAAAGTTGATGAACTGATTAAGATATTTGACTGTGCTTTTAAGCATCATATTTCACTTCATATCTGCAAAGAGAAGATTTTGATAGACCAGGAGACAACAGCACCTTTTTTGATGAGTGTACTCTCAAATATGAGAGAGAGCAACAAAAAGCTCTCCTCATCAAGAGGCAGACCAAAGGGGAGCTTCTCTAAGTCAAAGTTTGACGCTTATAAGCAGGAGATTGTTAAGATGTTAGAAGATGGCATCTCTGTCAGTAGAATGGCGAAAGAGCTTGGTGTAAGTCGTAGTTCACTGAAAGACTATATCAACTCAAGAGGGCTTAAAGAGATAGTTTCACTTCAAAATAGCAGTGGAACCAATCAAAAAAGAGCAGATATCAATAGGGTAAGCTTTTCAAAAGAGTGCCCGCTAAGAGTAAAATCAATATAAGGGAGAGTGTATGGCAACAGCTACTGCAGGTGAAGCACCTAAAAAAAGTTCAAAAGAGAGGATGAAGGAGTATCTAAAGGGTTGGGTACCCTATAGATATAAAAGATATATATTTTTTGTTATTGCTACGATAGTCGGTCTTGGGTTACCGTTTGTGACAATCAACGGTAATAAATTTTTTCTACTAAACTTTGACCATAAACAGATACATCTGTTTTTTACAAGATTTGATATGCAAGAGCTCTATATGATGCCGTTTTTGCTGATATTTGGCTTTTTATTTATCTTCTTCTTGACAACTTTGGGAGGAAGAGTTTGGTGTGGATGGGCATGTCCGCAGACGATATTTAGGGTGATATATAGAGACTTGATCCAAACAAAGCTTCTTGGTGTCAGAAAAAGTATCAAAAATAAGCAAAAAGAGCCTAAAGATCAGATGGGCAAGAGGATCATAGGTGGTCTTATATGGGTTGTATTGGCATTTATAGCAGCGGCTGATTTTATGTGGTATTTTGTTCCGCCTGAAGATTTTTTTAAATATATCAAAACACCGTCAGAACACCCTGTGCTTATAGGTGCTATATTAATAACCGCCGGCTTTTTGATCTATGATGTAATCAAACTCAAAGAGGATTTTTGTATCTATGTCTGTCCTTATGCGAGAGTTCAGTCTGTTATGTATGATGAGGAGACTATCCAAACGATTTATGATACCGAGAGAGGCGGACACATATATAGCGAAGATCAAGAGCATAAGTTGGTGCACAACCTCAAAGAGCTAAAAGCAAAAGAGCCTGATGCGGAGTGTACATTTTGTGATAGTTGTGTGAGAGTTTGTCCGACACACATCGATATCAAAAGGGGAACGCAACTTGAGTGTATCAACTGTCTAGAGTGTGCAGATGCGTGTACAGAAGTGATGGGAGCGCTTGGTAAACCCTCTTTGATTACATGGACAAGTTATAGTGCGATTAAGGAGCATAGAAAACCTAAGTTTTTGAGATTTAGAACAATTGCTTATGCAGTAGCACTGATCTTAGCGCTTGCCGGACTATTTTGGATGGGAAGTAAAAAAGAGTATATGCTCCTAAATATCAACAAAACAACCCAACTCTATAAGATCAAAGATCATGGTAAAAGGATCACAAACTCATATAGATTTCTTGTACAAAACACACAAACAGAACCGCACAGGTACTACTTTGAGGTTGTAGATCATCCTGATATCAAGATCGAAAGACCTAAAGAGCCGTTTAAGATCAATCCAAGATCTAAAGTGATGAAGGTGGTAGTTCTATCTACTACAAAAGATCTCGTCAAAGATACGACAAAGGATACACCGATACCCATCACGATCCGAGCTTATGCAGTCGATGCAAAAGATAAGATAGTGGTAGAGAGAAAGACAACTTTTGTCTTCCCAAGATATGATATCCTTCAAAAGAAAAGAGAAGAAAAAGAGTAGAAACTCTTAAAACAGTTAAGGGGGCATAGTGTCCCTAACACTCTGCTAACAAAACTCTCACACATAGCTAACAATCTTCAAATATACTTAAGCTGTCATAAAAATATATAAAGGAGAGATAATGACAGCATATAAAAGATATTTTTCTTCAATTACTGCAGTTACCTTAATACTATTCACAGGATGTGGCAGTAACGAGAGCAGTGGAGTGACAACTTCAGAGATCATAAAAGCGTCAAATAGCGTAAAAGTAAACGCGCTAGAAGTCAAAGAGAGTGCTAGTACTAATGTTAGTACTAAAGATAAGATAAGGGTCTATTCACCTCAAGAGATCGCTATGAAGTCTCATTGTGACTATAATGACAATAGTTACGGTGTGATTACGGCAAAGACCCTTAAAAAGTGGATAAGCAACTGGAAAAAAAATCGTCCAAAAGGGGTAGATGGAAGGCTCGTTATCCTTCAAGCGGGGGTTGTACCGTTTGGTAAAGAAGCCGCATTTTTACCGCATAATGATAAAGATGTTTTGGTTTACGCTATTCCGGCAGGAGGAGCATGCGATCCAAGTTATAAAAGGTTTGACGGTATGAGTGAAACACCGGGTGCGATGGTAAGCGGTGAAAGGATCGATAGAAATATAAATATGTTTCAAATAGACCCTAAAAAAGATTTTATCGTTTTTGCCGTGGCAAACGGTTCGACTGCTATTAGAGAGATCACAAGGACTTGGTGGAGTTTGGTCTATTGGGGTTGGGACTTGAAGAGACTCGGTTTCCTAAACGGTTCGGTAGCATATAATTTTGTAAACGACAAGGAGTTTTTAGTGGCAAACCCATCACCTATGCCAAAACCTACGCATGAGTACCATATGAGGGATCTAAAAACTGATAGAACCGCGCTTCACATCTATATAGATGAGATGAAAAAGATAGCCTCTATGGATAATAGAAAGGGATTTTTCATCGCTGATGCCAGAGGAACGGCAGAGTATAGCGGAGAGAAAAAGTCAAAGAGTGCTTCAAAGGTGTGCGGTGTCAATCATGACCAACAGTGCTATACATCCTTTAGAGGGCACATAAGAGGGGCTGTGGATTTTCCATATACTGATTTGCTCGTGATGGACGATGCAAAGTGTGATCTCAACGGAGATGGAAAGATCGATAAACATGATGCATCTTTCAAGTTTAAAAGCTACTATGATATGAAGATGATTTTTAAAGAGAAAGGCTATAACGGGTGTGATACGATACTTGCCTATTGTAGAACAGGTAGAAAAGCGACAGTTTTAGCACTCTCAGCACTTACGATTCTTGGATATCCGGTTAGGATGTATGACGGTTCATGGATGCAGTGGGGTATGATGAGTGAAGGAGCGGACACGAACGGTGATCAGATACTACCAAGTAGCTCAGCTCTTCGTACAGATATCGATAAATACTCAGTCGTGATAGGGTATAACAACCAAATCGATGTAGAGCCGAGAAGTACCTATAACTTTAACTTGGATGCAACTTCTTCGAGAAAGATTGTCGAAGAGGATAGGGCATACTTACGAGGTAAATAAAAAAATAGCCTTCCTTTTTTTTAGAAGGGAGGCTACAACCTATACCCGAGTTGCAAGCCAAAAGAGTTATCTGTTTCTCCGCTTGTCAATCCGTGTGTATAGTTGATGATAGAGAAGATAGATTTGTCTATATTTTGATAGTGATAGATCGAAAAACTTTTGATATTTTTTTCACCCTTGATGATCGGTTGACTAAAATAGAGTGCCGCTGAAGTGTAACTATCCGGATATAAAGCCCTGCCTAGCCCAAGCGTTAGTGCGGATGTGTTTTGATACCTTAATCCCTCAACATCTTCATCTCCTATAATCGTATAGATATAGCTGCTAAAGAGCGAATACTCTTCAAGATTGTAGTTGGCATCGAGTGTGAAGAAGAGATCGGTTTTGTTATTGTGTAGGGTGCCTTTATAGTTTGGTAGGGCGATACCGGCTCCTATATCAAAATATATCCCTTTAAAATCTTGCTCTAAGGAGTATGAAATCCCCAATCTGCTATCCGCAAACGATGAGTCGTCATATTGGCTGAGGGGTTTGTTTTTGGTGTTGAATTGACTGATATTTAGATAGAGCTTGGTTCTCTCTATCTGATAATCCACTTCAAAACTTTCAGATTTTGTTGTGGTTTTGTTACCGTATCGATCTTTATAGTTGTCGAAATTCAAACCGACAATTAGCGTTAAATTTTTCTTTGTTTCTTTAATGGCAACTTTTTTGATGCTACAACCCTTCTCATCTACAAGATCGCTAAAGGGAGTGTTTGGGCATGCGTCATATCTATCGCTTACGCCGTCAAAGTCACTATCTACAAATCCAAAAGCGATGCTATTTAGCATCAACAGAGCTATGCCGATCTTTAGTACTAACTTCATCATTAGAAACCTCCCATTTTAGGGAATGAATGTTTTACGGACGGTTTAGGGGTCCGCTTTGGTGTGATATGCTTTTTAGGTATGGTTGGGGTATATTTTTTTGGCTTAGGTTTATAGGTATGTTTGATTTGCGGTTTGTAACTCTTTTTTGGTTTAGGTTTGGGTTTTGTTTTGTATGTATGTTTCACCGACGGTTTAGTTGTATGCTTGACTTGAGGTTTCCATTTGCTGTTATGAGGCTTTTGATATTTTTTTGGTTTTTGGTAACCTTTTGTTGGAGATGACCACTTTTTCGTTTGCGGTTTTGGTTTTTGCCAACTTTTTTTAGGTTGATTCCACTTTTTAGTCGGCTCAGTCCATTTTTTCACTTCCTGTTTTGGCTTTTGCCGGTTGTTTTGCGGTTTACTCCATTTTTTAGCCGGTTTGGACCACTTCTTAACAGGCTGAGTCCACTTTTTTGTCTCTTGTTTTGGTTGTTGTACCCACTTTTTGGCAGGTTGGCTCCATTTATTGACCTCTTGTTTTGGTTTTTGTGTCCACTGTTTTACCGGTTGCGTCCATTTTTTTGTCTCTTGTTTTGGTTGCTGTATCCACTTCTTAACAGGTTTTGACCACTTGTTGATCTCTTTTTGAGGTTGTTGCGTCCATTTTTTTACTTGTTGCTTCGGTTGTTCTACCCATTTATTAGCCGGCTTAGTCCACTTTTGTACCTCCTGTTTCGGTTTTTGCCATGTTTTTGGAGGGGATGACCACTTTTTGTACTCCTCTTTAGGTTGATTTGTCCATTTTTTAGTGGGCGCTTGATATGTTTTAGCCGGCTTAGTCCACTGTTTAGTTGGCTCTGTCCGCTTTTTCACTTCATGTTTTGGTTGCTCTACCCATTTTTTAGTTTGCTCTTTCGGATGGGTGATATGTTTTATAGGTTGGGTAACTTTAGGGGCAGATGGTGTAGAAAGCGGTTTATTTGACGGTAGAGGTGCCTTAGGTTGAGGTGTCGATTGTTTAGGTGTGTAAGTCTCGTTTTTTGATTTGAAGTTAGGGATAAGATCTTTAACGATGGGAGATGGAGGAGTCACTATCTCTTTGTGTTGCTCATTGATATAGTTGTTATTGGTAAAAATTTGATTGGTCTGTTTTGCTACTTGCTGTTTGTGTTGATAATGCGTTTGAAAGTTGCGTATCGCTTTTTCTTGCTCCAAAGCGTTTAGATTTGCTATTTTTTGCTTTAACTCATTCATCAAGATATATCGTTGTGATTCCGGAGCGTTTTGAATCCTCTTAATCTCCTCATCGATATTTAAACTGTCAGCATTTAAAAATAACCCTCCTAGTACTAAAGTTAAAAACCAAACTCTTCTCATCTCATATCCCTATCTTAGTTTATTTCCTCTTTTATGCTCTCTATGTCCTTATTATACATCATTTGCGTTAGCGCTTAGTAACCTTTGCCAGCTTGAGAGTGAAGGTGCTCCCCTCTCCTATTTTGGATTTTAGTTCTATGCCGATTTTCAACTCATCACAAAGCTTTTTTACGATATGAAGTCCTATCCCTAGCCCTCGTTCATCTTCAGTGTAAAATCTCTTAAAGGCTCTCTTTGGATTTTCAAACCCTTTTCCGGTATCTGATATCGTCAATACTTTGCCCTTTGTATCTATCTTTATAGTGACGGAACCTCCCTTTTTGTTGTATTTTGTGGCGTTAGAGAGGAGATTTGTGATGATTCTTGAGAAGGCATCTTTGTGGGTATAGAGTTTGAGACTTTGTTTATCGATATGCCACGCAATATCGGGGTATATCTTTTGTAGGGTTTGCTTTTTTTCTATGATGATATCCAAGATATCAAACTCCTCTCTTTTGCTCTGGATATCTTTTAGATATGATTTCAAATTCTCTTGCAAAGAGAGTATCGTTTGGGAGCTTTTTAAGATCCTATCGACTCTCTCTCTATTTTTTTTATCTTTTTCTAGAAGCGAACTATTTAGAACGATAGATGATATAGGAGTATTGAAGTCATGTAAAATATCTTTGATAAACTCCTCTATTGTCATAAAGGCTCGTCTCATAGGATAGAGTGCATAGAGGGAAAATAGAGCCGATATGATTCCCAGTATGAGAAACAGGATCACAAAGTGTAGGATATGCTCTTTTCTAATCGCATCTACTTTGATGTTGTATTTGACCGCCGGGTACAGGATAGAGAGGTAGAACTCCTTAGAGTTAGGCATAGGAAAGTAACTACCAAGTCCTCCATCTACCCTATAGAGTACAGAGGGTTTTTTATCGCCTTTGATTGTGAAGTTGATTTTAAAGTCGGGACAGTTGAGGTCAAAACTACATATCCGCATCTGAGTAAATATCTTCTCCTCCATAGTTTTGACGGCATCTCGATAATCTAAATAGATAATGATAGCCAAAAAGAGCCCTAATGAGATCCAAAAGAGCAGTAAGGATTTAAAGAAGGATTCAAACTCATACTTTTTCAAGGGTATAGCCTATTGCTCTTATATTGGTTATCTCTATTCCAAGTTTTTGTTTTAGTTTGGTTATAGCGACTCTGAGTGCGGTGTCTGAGGGCTGCTCTAGTGCTTCCATCAAAAGCTCTTTAGGGGTAATTTTGCCGATATTTTGCATCAGTAGATCAAATATCTTGATCTGTACACTACCAAGTGAGATAAGTTTGCCGTTTTTATATATCTCTTTGGTTGCCGGATGGTATTGGATATCATTATATGTTATCGTTTCATTGCCGTTTCTTTTAAGTCTCGCTTGAACTCTGACCAGAAGCTCTTGAGGTAGAAAGGGCTTTTTTAGGTAGCAGTCTGCTCCTGCGTTTAAACCTTTGGTAATAAAGTCTATGTCTGTTAAAGCGGTTATATATATTGTCGGTGTTTCATCTCCCGCATTTCTAAGGTCACTGAGTAGTTCAAATCCATCTACCTTCGGGACATTGATGTCAAATATATAGAGGTCATAGCGATTTTCATAACTTAGCTCTATTGCCTCTTCCCCATCGCTTGCTACATCTACATGAAATCCGCTACTCTCTAGTACATCAACCAAACTTTCACGCAAAACCTCATCATCTTCTAGGAGAAGGATTTTATATCTATTCATAGCAAACCTCTTTGTATAATAATATCTTTTTTTTATTATAACAAAATTTTAGCCCATAGTAACACTTCGCTAACAAAAAAGTTGCGTATAAGTAACACTCTTGTGCCATACTTACCGTGTCAAAAATGACAAAATTTATAAGGAGGAAGAGATGAAAAAGTTATTGGTACTAGCCCTTGTAGCCGGTATGACTACTGCTGCATCAGCAGGTTGGTTTGATATGGGTAGTAAAGCGGCAAATGCCGGCGTAAAAGCTGGACAGGCTTCTGCAAACGCAGGTGTAAAAGCCGGGCAAAGCGCTGCAACAAAAGGTGTAAAAGCTGGACAAGCTTCTGCGAATGCAGGTGTAAAAGCCGGGCAAAATGCAGTCAAACAAGCATCTTCATTTTGGAGATAGGCTAAATCCAAAATTTGGGCTAAACAGCATTACACAATTCTTACCATAGCAACTCTCTACAATTTACAGCATCCCTCTTTCGTTTAGTTGAAAGAGGGGTTATCTTGCACAATACAACCCCCACGCTTCCCAATGAAGTAGAAGTATCGCGTAAGCAAGCCATCTTAAGTTTTTTCTCATACAGCTACTTGCTCTTCTTAGAAGTAAAAATATAATAAGCATTACGACGATCGATAGAGGAAGTTTCGGTATCGCTAAAAAAGGAGTCACTAAAAAGTAAAAGACCCCAAAGAGAGCCTCTTTCAGCTTTGCCCCCTGATAGAGTAGAAAGATGAGCGCTACTACGAAAGCTAAAACCGCTCCTTTAAGGAGCGATCTTAGATTATCTGATTTCGGTAACTCTGCCATTTGTGACAAATATCGTTACTCTATCTCCCGCTTTGTATCTGTTTGGATTGTTCGCATCGATAGGTAGCACGGTGGTGATAGTTTTGCCGCTATCGAGTGTGATGGTGATCCTTTGTGCATCTCTTACATCCATATCTTCACCGGCAGCCGCACCGACCAATACGCCACCCATCGTAGCGAGATCTTTACCCTCACCTTCGCCGATCTGATGACCGAGTGCACCTCCGGCTATCATACCGATGATAGATGTCCATTTTCCGTCACCTTTGATCTTTACAGGTTCTACCGCTCTCACTACCCCTGTGTATGATTCGCTGATCGTTCCTGCCCTACTTGCCGGAAGCGCTTTTGAAGCACAACCGCTACCCATTAGTACTAAGCCAAATGAAACCAACATACTATATATCACTTTTTTCATCATGCACCTCCTTTAAAGGTTTTGATATTGTCGTATATCGCATCGACAAGTCTTTGACGACTCTCAACACTAGCCCACGCTATATGCGGAGTGATGATGAGCCTATCCCTGTTTTTTACACGAAGTAGAGGGTGATCCTCTCTCATCGGCTCACTCTCCAGTACATCAAGCCCCGCATATATCTCATCTTCATCGATAGATGATGCCAATGCATCCTCCTCTATTATACCACCTCTTCCGAGATTTAAGATAACGGCACCTTTTTTAAGTAGTTTTAGCTTCTCTCTGTCGATCAAACCTTTTGTATTTTCATTTAACGGAGCGTGGATAGAGATGATGTCTGAAGTTTTGAGAAGTTCATCCAAGCTAAGAGAGGGGTAGGTATCGTCTCTATTTTTCCCGCTAGTGGAGTAGTAAACCACTTCACAACCAAACGCACTAGCCACCTTCGCCACCTCTTTACCGATAGTACCAAGCCCTATGATACCCCATCTTTTGCCCTCTATGTCGTGATAAGGCACTTTTAGATGGGTAAATATCTCACTCTCGCACCACTCTCCGCTTGATGTGTAGTTATCAAAATATTTTAACCTGCCGATGAGGTAGAGTGCCATAGCAAAGGTAGTCTGCACAACTGAGGGTGTAGAGTAACCGGCTACATTTTTTACCGTGATGTCAAGCTTATTTGCCGCCTTTAAGTCGATATTATTCATACCCGTTGCGGCAACACAGATGAGAGAGAGTTTGGAGTTTTGCATCATCTGCCTGTCTATAACGACCTTGTTTGTTACGATGATATCGGCATCCTTGATCCTCTCAAATGTCTGAGTTGGTGAAGTGGTATCGTATATCTCTACTTCTCCAAACTCCTTGAACTTATCTAAACTTATGTCATCTCCAAGTGTTGCTCTATCTAAAAAGACCACTTTCATAATATTCTCCTTGTGTGATTTATTATAGCAAATATAAAAAATATTTCAAAATGAAATAAAAATTTACTTTTCTCTGTTTCTTTAGTATCATAAGTGCATAGAGTTTGACAATTTGTAGCTTACAGGATACAATGTATGATACGGATAAAAGAGACACTCTATTTGCAAAGTGGCTTATAAAGTTAAAAGACAACAAAGCTAAAGTTGCGATATTTAGAAGGTTAAATAGAGTTCGTAACGGTAATTTTGGAGACTATAAGAGTTTAGGAGACGGGCTATATGAGTTAAGGTTTACTATCGGTGCCGGATATAGGATTTACTATATGCGAAAAGGGTATGAAGTTATTATACTGTTAGCCGGTGGAGACAAATCATCTCAGGTAAGGGATATCAAAAAAGCAAAAGAGTTGATGAAGGAGTACGAAGATGGGTAAACTTAGAGAGTTTGATGTTGCAAACTATCTTGATAGCAATGAATTAATCGCGGAGTACATCTCCCAAATCCTAAAAGATGGAGATATGGACGAGCTACTTACAGCTTTAGATGAGATAGCAAGGGCAAGGGGTATAACCAAGATAGCAAAAGAGACCGGTTTGAGTCGAGAGAGCCTATATAAGACATTTAAAATCGGAGCAAATCCTAAGTTTGATACGGTACTAAAAGTACTAAAAGCTTTGGGTATCGAGCTTCAAGCAGTAGCGTAGATAGTAAAATATTTCTAGTACTAACTCTAAAAGGCGGTATGAGTCATGAGTAAAAAAGATGCACTTATAAAAGAGATCGATGAGATCGGTGAGAGAGTAAGGTTTTGGCATAATGCTATATTGGCACTTTTAACAGGGTTGTTTGGTATGTTTTTTGGTGTTAGCCAAGAAAAAATCATAGTCAATGCTGTCATATGGTTTTTTGGTATAATAACTGTAGCAGCTTTAGTTTTTGGATTGCATAGGTTGGAACAATTAAATAGTGATCGAAGAGAGTTGATAAAAAAGCTTGAGAAGGAGAAGTGATGGGATTAAATGAGATACTTTTTTTAGCAATGTTGATAGGTGCTATAGCTTGGGCTTTTTATAAACTCTTAACCGACAAAGTTGAGACAGGTTCAGGGGATAGATAGACCTAATAGATGGAGAGATGATGATAAGATATGCTTTAGTACTAACGATATGCGGTATCTTTTTTACCGGATGTGAAGATAGCAAGAGTGCGGGTGAGAAGTTTGGTGAAGCTGTTAAAAAGATACGAGAGAACCAGCAGGCAACTATCCCTCATCCAGTGATTATTGAGGATAAAAATGAGTCCAAAAAAGATGAAGAGAAAAACAGTTCTACCCTAAAAGTGAGTGAGCCGAAAAGTTTGATGGATATAGCGATAGAGGCGAAACAAGCGGTGAAAAAGGTTGCCAAAGAATCCGGTGGAAAAGTGAGTACGGAGCATAAAGATAGTGAAGTTCATATAGGTGTCGATAAGCCGTAGCCTTTTGGTATAATGCCGTATGAATTTCTCATTTGCACACCCTCTACTTTTACTGCTACTGCCGTTAGCTATTTGCTTCATCTACTGCAAAAAGCATCAAAAAAAGATATACATCCCAAAACTGGAGTGGATCACCACCTCTACTACTAAGATAAAAAGCTATGCCCTTTTGAAGATACTCTTTTGGGTAACGGCGACTTTTGCACTGGCAACCCCTTTTGTTTATGATTCTGCTATGCCAGATGAGCGGGAGGGTAGGGCTATCGTTTTGGCTCTTGATAGTAGCGGTTCGATGCGGGAGAGCGGATTTAGCGAGAGTGATAGGCAAAAGAGTAAGTTTGAGTTGATGAGCAAGTTAGCAAAGGAGTTTATCGACAAAAGAGCTATGGATAACTTTGGAGTAGTGGTCTTTGGCTCATTTGCTTTTAGTGCTTCATCTGTTACCTATGATCACGATGCTCTAAAGGAGATCATCGATACACTGGAAGTAGAGATGGCAGGGAAAAATACCGCTATCGGAGATGCTTTGATGCAAAGTATCGACACGCTTAGCTACTCAAAGGCAAAAAGCAAAGCCATCATCCTCATAACCGACGGTATCCACAATTCCGGTAGCCACTCACCCAAAGAGGCGATAGCAAAAGCCAAAGAGCTAGGTATCAAGATATATACCATAGGGCTTGGGAGCAAGAAGGATTATGACAAGAAGCTTTTGGATCTGATGGCAGAAGAGAGCGGTGGAGAGAGCTTTGGGGCAGAGAATGCGAAAGATCTAAGAGGGGTTTACAGCAAGCTTGACTCCCTGATGCCAAGCCGTATCAGGAGTGAGAACTACCTAAACCAAAAGAGTTTGGTTATGCCGCTTTTAGTACTAACATTTATCCTGCTAAGCCTAATCGTTTACAAAGAGGAGAGTGTGGCATGAGTCTGCTCTATCCTCAAATGTTTTTACTTCTCTTTGTAGTTGCATGGCTTTACAGGGTCTCAAATCGCCGTTCAAAACTCCTCTTTGGTGCACTTGTTTTGGTGGTGGTAGCTCTGACAAGACCGGTGATAGTCACACATAAAAAGCAGAGGGTAGATGCGAGAGAGTTTATCATCGCAGTCGATCTCTCATACTCGATGATGGCGGATGACTTACAGCCAAATAGGCTAGAAGCATCCAAGCAGAAGATAGCCACGCTTTTGGATAGATATCCCAAAGATAGCTTTGCACTTTTAGCTTTTACCACAAACCCTCTTATACTCTCACCCTCAACTACTGACCATAGGCTCATCATCGAAGCGTTAAATTCGATAAAGATAGAAAACATACTCACCAAAGGAACCGACTTTTTACCGCTTCTAAAACGGGTTGCCAAGATGCAAACTCATGCCAAAAATCTCATCATCTTCAGTGACGGTGGAGATATCGACAGTGGTTCTTTGGAAAAGCTTGTGAGTGTTGCAAAAAAGGAGGGTATAAAGGTATATGCCGTCACGGTCGCTACCAAACGAGGCTCGACCATCAAGGATAAGTATGGAAACTTGTTAAAGCAGGATGGGCACTTGGTCATCTCTAGGGCAAATCCGCTATTTGCCGAGTTTGCCAAGCAAAGTGGAGGGAGAAATTTTGGCGTAAAAGATGCGTTAGTACTAAGTGAGATTAGTACTAAAGAGAGTAAAAAGAGTGCAACGATAAAGGAGGAGCTGTTTATATACCCACTATTTCTTGCTATGATCTTAGTACTAATCTACTTTGTCAAGATACCTAGAAAGGTTTTACTCTTAGTGCCGTTTTTGGCAAATCTCTCTGAAGCGGGGATGCTTGACTGGTACTATATCAAAAAGGCAAATGAGCTTTATGAAAATGGCGATGCGAAGGCAAGTTTAGGCTATTTTGAGAGGGTTGAGCCGTCGTTTGAGAGGGATTTTAACTTAGCACTAATCTACTACAAACTTGGTATCTACTCAAAATCCAAAGATACCCTTTTAAACCTTAGCACTAAAGATCCAAAAAAGAAACAAAAAGTGCTTTTTATGCTAGGAAACATAGAAGCCAAAGAGAAGTCATACGCTAA
Source organism: Campylobacterales bacterium (assembly GCA_027084135.1). GTDB lineage: Bacteria > Campylobacterota > Campylobacteria > Campylobacterales > QNZT01 > QNZU01. Next base: position 15,640 of record JALWLO010000062.1, read on the forward strand.
AGCAAAGCAGTTCTATATGATGGCGTTAAATCTAGGTTACAACAAAAAGATCATAGAAAATCTAAAAATCATAGCATTTAAAAAAGATAGCTACAAAAGGGAGCAAAAGAAGCGAGGAGCGAAAACAAAGGGCAAGATAAAAGAGCAGATAAAGCAGTCATCAAAGGGAGCAAAGAGAGAGAAAAAGGGCGACTCTGACAATAAAAACCTATCAAGAGTCATAGGATATAAAGCGTATGAGCTGATAAACAAGGGATATATAGATGAAAAAAATCCTTGGTAAGATAACTTTAGTACTAACCCTTTTTAGCTCTATAAATGCTACCGAACTTTCTATGCACATAGATAAACCCAAAGCTAATGCCTATGAGCAGATAAACCTTTGGTATGAGATAGATGGTTATGATGGCAGGTTGCCAAAGGATCTGTTGCCTATGATAGAGGGTGTAGATAGGGCTGTGGAAGTGGAGAGAAACGGTACTAAGCGTATATACCACTATGCACTCTTTGCCGCTAAGAGTTTTACTCTGCCAAAAGTGAAGCTGGGAGATATTAGTACCAAAGAGGTAAATATCACCATAAACCCCATAAAAGTTCAAGATATAGTAGATAGTATAGAGAGTTATAAACAGAAGTCCATAGGTAAAATAGCGATGGAGTGGCTACTCTATGTAGTGGTGTTTGCACTTGGATTTTTACTAGCTAAAAGAAGGATGAGAGATTAGAAGTTTAAGAGAACTGCTTAAGAGAGTTAAGAAGGATATTTTCAAATATCAACAAAACGCAAACATATCGCACGACAAATCGGAGGGGTATGAGTTTGCCGAAGTGGTACCCTACTTCTACGGGAGTGATGCGAGGAAGATAGACGCCAAAACGACGGCAAAAACGGGTGAACTGCATATCAAACTCTTCTTTGAAGAGCGAGAGGCAAATATCGTACTAATTAACCTCTTAAGTGCGACGATGGAGTTTGAGGGAAAGATGGAGACGGCAAAAAGGCTTCATAACTCCCTAGCCACTCAAGTACTAAACAGCCAAAACCCTCTCACGCAGATCGCCCTTTATGCAGATGAGAAGCTGGTTGTCGGAAGTAGCAAAGAGAAGGGGAGTGTGGAGTTTTTCGCCAAGAAAAGAGATGAGATAGAGCTTAGGAGAAGTCGGCTTGATTATAAAAAGGTAGCAAAACAGATCGCATCCGTTGTAAAACGAGAGTCATTTATTATATTGATCGGTGATTTTTTAGATGAAGTGGATCTGGGTGTATTGGCGAAAAAGCATGAGATCTATCTCTTTATCGTACGAAGTGAGTTTGAGGAGCATCCAAAACCTCTCGGAGAGGGTGAGTTTGTCGATCTAGAGAGTGGTGAGAGCAGGGAACTTTTTTTCGGTAAAAAAGAGGCTAAGCTCTATGAAAAGAGGATCAAGGAGCA
>JALWLO010000063.1 GCA_027084135.1 Campylobacterales bacterium
TGAATCCTCCTTTTGATTTTGTGATTTTTCTAACTTGTCTATTGAAGCCTTCTATTGTATTTGTGGTATAGATAATTCTTCTGATAGGCTCTGAGTAAGCAAAATAGGCACTAAGTTCACTCCAGTTGTTTTTCCATGAATTAACAGCAAGAGGATACTTTTCTCCCCATTTTTTATCAAGTTCTCTCAAAGCTTGTTCAGCAGCTTTTTTAGTCGGTGCTTTATATACTAGTTTAAGATCGCTCATAAACTCCTTCTGGTATTTTGAACCTACATATGGGCACCTCTAATAACCCTAGATACTCATAACATTACTAGCCTTGTTCTAGACAAGGCACACTTTACAGACCTAGCCGTAGCTAAGTCGAAAAAGTGTAACGCAGTATAGGGCAAAGCTAGTAATGCCCACAGGGTGGGCTTTGCAGACGCAATCTTTCACAAGATGCTTCCTTCATCTTAGCTATGGCTAGGACTTGAAAGCCTCTTGCAAAATCTTACATCTGCAAAGCCCATTATGAGCGTCTAAGGTTTTTAGAGGTGCCCATATTTTAAAGAGTATCGTATCTGATGAATAACACAACGCTGCACAACAGTTTTTGGGAATACACTGTTAATCGCCTCTGAGAAACCTTTAAGTCCATCTACGGAAGATATTAAGATATCTTCTACTCCTCTGTTTTTTAGTTCTGTGACAATAGAGAGCCAAAACTTGGCTCCTTCATTATCTGTAAGCCACATCCCTAAAAGATCTTTTTTACCTTCTAATGTAATACCTATGGCGAAATGCAAAGCCCTGTTTTTATAAAAGCCTGTATCATCTTTTATCTTAAATACCATAGCATCCATATAGATGATAGGATAGATCGCTTCAAGGGTTCTGTTTTGCCAAAGTTCTATCTGTGGTCTAATCTTATCGATAATCCTCCCGATAAGAGTATCTGACATTGTAACATCATACATCTCTTGTATCTGTTTTTCAATATCTCTCATACTCATCCCTCTTGCATACATAGAGATGATCTTATCATCGATGCCACTAATAGTAGTTCTGCCCTTTGGAATGAGTTTTGGCTGATATTCACTTTTTCTATCTCTGGGAATAGAAAGGGTTATCTCTCCTGCATCACTACGAACAGTTTTTGGGTAGCTACCGTTTTTACTGGTACTCTCACTTTGTTCAACATGCTCTTCCAGTTCCGCTTCAAGCATCCCTTCTATCATCTGTTTCATAAATTGTTTTGTCAGTTTGGATAGATCGTCATGAGATTTGCAGCTTTTTGCCAGTACTTTGAAATCTATCTCTTCTATAGTTGGGGTAGTTGATTTTGTGTCCATGTTTTCTTCCTGTAAATTTTCTTTATTTTACTGGATTTTTCACTTTTACACAAAATCTGGGGCGTTATCATGGACAATCATTTAAAATCAATAATCTCTTTACTATCCACTTTGCCGTCTCCATCTTCATCGAGAGCTATCTCTATCTTATTTTTATCTACAGCTTCAACATATATGGTTTGATTTTGTTCATTTTTATAACGAGCTTTTCCGCCTTTGAGGAGATTGTCGTCATCGTCATATACCATCGGTGTTTGACTGGCATCATAGCTCTCATCTACGATATATGTTTTACCGTCTATTATCTCTTTGCCGGATATATCATATTCATGAGTTAAGTCATTATCATCAGTTGTACTTTTTGATTTTAGATTGATAGATTTAAAAGTTTTACCGTCAACTACTATCTCCATATTTTCAGTTGTGATATCGCCTTCTACTAGTACTGATGAGTCTTTTTTTATCGTTATGTTACTCTCAGGACTCTTTATCGTAAAGTCAGTTAGAAATGTAGTTGTAGATGTCGTTATTCCATCTTTAAACTGTATGATAGTTTGTATCTTACCGTTTGATGTTGTACCCTGTTCTATACAGTTTATTGCTTCACTTGTTGTAGTAATGTTAAAGTCATTTTGATTTTGTGTCATCTGTGTAGAGTTTAGATCGGATACAAATCTCATCTCTCCACCGTTTGAGCAGTTTTGGATTTCTCCGTCGCTACTTGGATATTGGCTTTCTCCATCGTATTCTGGTAAGTTGCCCATAGATTCTGAAGTACCTCTAAGAGCCTTTACAAAACTCTTAATATCTTCAGGTACTTTCGACTCTGTTTGTTGATCATTTGGGTTAGCTGCAGAACTTCCCCCTTGACACCCTACTATCATCAAAACAGCCATTGCTGAAAACGAAAATAACTTTATACTTTTTAACATCTTTTTTTCTCCTTTTGTTTGGGCTTAAACTAAAAGCTTGTAAGCACTTAATATTCCATAACTTTATAGATATAGTTTTTTACTTACCATATCTATAGCTCTATCTACATTGATTTTCCCATATCCGTACTGTATGCTGTGTCCGTTTATACCATAATCATCTCCTATTTTATCTGCACTCTCTTTTAATATATTGTATATTTGAGAGACAGTTAGATTTGGGTTTTTCTCTAACATAAGAGCTATCGTTGCACTTACGATGGGAGCGGATGCCGATGTGCCTATAAATGTATTTTTATCATTATAGTCCAAATAATCTCCCTCCGATAATCCGTCACTACCCGATATGTCAATAGTAGGGATACCTATATATTCACCTCCCGGTGCAACAAAATCTAAAGCTACTCCATAGTTTGAGAAAAACGACCTTATGTTATATTTGTTTGTAGAACCTATGCCAAATACATTATCTATCGCCGATTCATCATCTTCTATTTTTTTGCCGTTATTACCAGCCGCAAATACTATTGCTGTTCCTTTACCATCTCAGGCATTGTGTGCAACCTCTTTGATCTTATCTTTTACGATATCGCTCACACTATTGGTACCCCAGCTACAAGATATGATATCTGCATGATTTTTCTCAGCGTAGTCGAATGCCTTTACCACCGCACTATCAGTTAGTACTTCAGGTACAGCTATAAAGATGATCTTTGCATCCGGTGCGATTCCTCTTACTTTTCCATCTCTTGCACTTATGATACCTACTACGGCGGTTCCGTGACTTTCATCTTTTTTGGGAGTAACGATAGTTGAATTATCCTCAACATTATAGGTTTTGATGATGGCATCTCGTATGTCTGGATGTGAAACATCTAAGCTATCATCTATGACCGCTATCGTTACTCCTTTACCGCTGTACTTTTTTGTACTATCACTTGCATGGATATGTGCATCACGGTCTATCTTGTTAAACTGAAAAAAGTTTTTATCATAGATAAAGTGCCACTCTTGGTGCTTGTAGGTGATAGGCTTTTTTTGAGTAGATCTTTTTGTGGTATTTGTATCTATTGGTACTCCTGAAGATCCTGAACATCCTAAAAAGAGGCTGATAGCTATCGGAAAGATAAGTTTTTTCATCTAAAAACCTTTTTTCTCAGAAAGTTTGGATGAGCATAGATTACAGATGAGTCACCATAAAGTCTATTTGCAGTATCTAAAGTAAGAGTAACATCTTTGCAAGTTACTATATAGATATTTTCGGTTATCTTCTCTTTTAGAGAAATAGCATACTTTTCTAATAGTGGTTTGATGCTTTGATCATCTTTAAGTTTTACCAATATCTCTCTATTGATACCAAGTTCATTTCCTTGTTTGTCTTGGTAGTAGATAACGCCTACACTTCTCTCTATCCTCTTTTTTGGTATGAGAGTAACCTTTTTGCCGTTTTTATAGTAAAAACTGTCTTGGCTGTATAGCCCACTAGCGACAAGCATTAGTAAAATCAACTTTTTCATCTAAACTCCGATTGACTTAATAATCAATGTCCAACTCAACATTTTCTTTGTTTTCGTCGAATGGGATTTTAATATATTTTATAACTGCTTTTTTAGTTGGATGATGTGGCAGAGTTTTTATCATTATCATCTCTTCATTATTTATTAAAAACTGAGGAAATAAACTGAAATCATAGGTGGTTTTATAGATATTATCAATCTTTTTGCTTGTATATTCTTTAATATAATTATTAAGAGTTATAAAGGATATTTCATTTGTCATACGGTTATACTTAGGTATATATATCTCCAAAAGATTTGCAGAAGAACTTGTTATTTTATGTTGAAGTTTATAAATAATATCAATATGCTTATTTTTGATATTTATATTATTAGGTCTTAAGTACCTTTTTATCTCTATTGACGAATCCTCGATTGAAGGAAGTTGGATATCTTTAATATCATAATTATCTGAAGATTTTGAAACTAGAAGAAGTTTATATTTTTGTGGATGACTCTCACTTTGAATTCTGTTGTCTTTAATAAGTAGCAC
>JALWLO010000064.1 GCA_027084135.1 Campylobacterales bacterium
GTATGATCCATCCCCTCGTTTCTAAAGTTTCTATTGATCTCAAATACCGCTTCAAAGCCGCCCACGATCAGCCTTTTGAGCTTCAACTCCGGGGCGATTCGAAGATATCGATCCACGCCCAAAGCGTTGTGGTGTGTGATAAATGGCCTTGCGGTCGCACCTCCGTTGAGTTCATTGAGCATCGGAGTTTCCACCTCCAAAAAGCCCCTATCTTCCAAAAATCTTCTAATGATACTGATGATTTTGCTTCTAACTCTAAAGACCTCTTTAACATCAGGGTTCATGATCATATCGAGGTACCTTTTTCGGTATCTCAGCTCTTTATCCGTTAGACCGTGGAACTTCTCAGGAAGCGGCTTGATCCCTTTTGTAGCTAGTTGAAAGTCGGTGACATGCAGACTCAGCTCACCGGTTTTTGTCACAAAGGGAAAGCCTTTTACGACGACGATATCTCCTACCTCTATCAGCCTTTTAAAGACATTGTTATAAAAGCCCTCAGGTAGATTATCTCTGGCGACATAGATTTGAAGAACGCCACTCTCATCCTCTATCTTTAAAAAGGATGCTTTTCCCATCACTCTGAGAAATTTGATTCTTCCGCTAACGCTTACCTCTTGACTCTCATCCCTATCGGTAACATCTTTGAACTTCTCTTTAAATGCCTTAGTACTGAGTTCTCTTTTTATATTGTGTGGATAGGGGTCGATACCCATCTCTTTTAATGCATTTGCTTTTTGTAATCTTTGCTGTTCATAAGTATTGTTGAAAATCAAACAGTTGTCTCCCAAATAGTTATCTATTTCATTTACTTTTGACAGTCGCTACAGATACCGTAAAGTTGCATCATATGGCTTGTCAATTTGAAGTTATGTAGTTTAGCCATTTTTTCCTGAAGCTGCTCTATTTTTTCATCGTTAAATTCGATAATTTTACCGCAACAGTTGCAAATGAGGTGATCGTGGTGCTCTTTGCTGCTTAGTTCAAACTTTTTTCCTGATATTCCAAACGATATAGAGCTAACGATCTCATTCTCTTCCAGAAGATTGAGTGTTCGATAAACGGTGGTGATGCCGATATTCATATCGGGGTATCTTTTTTTGACGAGTAGGTAGATGTTTTCGGGGGTATAGTGCCCCTCATTTTCATAGAGTGTTCGTAGTATCGCTTCTCGCTGAGAAGTAAATTTGAGAGAGTTCTCTTTAAGAAGCTTTTTGAATGCTTCTAAAAGTTCCTCATACTTTAATCTCTCGCAATTTTTCATTAATCTTCCTATTTACTACTGCCTTCATCATTGATAATGGGTTTTGGATTGTTATGAGTACTGATCTGCTCCGGAGAGAGTTTTACGATCTTCGATCCTACACTTTTAAAGTAGGGGTACATCATACTTCCCTTAAAAATATTTTCTATACTTGAGCGAAAAACCGGTATAGAGTTTAGAACATAAATAATGACGGAAAATATCATAAATACTTTTGCGGCTCCCACAAAAAAACCCAAAACCTTATCAACGAGTCCTAGTCCGCTTGAGTTTACAAGCTTTCCTAATGCCATACCTAGTGTAACGGCAATCAACCAAAAGGCGATAAGAGAAGCGATAAAACCTATCAGATAGAGAGATTGTTTATTTTGCAAGTGAAGGAAGTTTGTATCTAGATATTTTCCAAAAGGCTCCGCATATCTTGAAGCTACATAGATACCTCCGATGATACCTATCAAACCGAATGTCTCTTTTACAAAGCCTCTAAAAAAACCCTTTATGCCAAGAAGTGCTATAAGTACTAATGAAACAAGATCTAGTAGTGAAACATTTTCCATCTAATAATGCCTTTAAGAGTAAATTTAAAGGCATTATATCAAAGAAGTTTTAAATCCAAAATTGTGAATTATAATCCCAAGTTTTGGGATTATAATACTCCTATCCTGGTTCTAAGCTCCTCCGGTTGCGTAGAGACTCTCATCGCATCCTCTTTGGTAACGAGGTTCTTTTTAAGCAGCTTCTCTAGGCTCTGTGTTTGAGTGATCATACCTGTTTGTGCTTGATTTAGCTGCATTTGTGAGTAGATTTGGTGTAGCTTTTTCTCTCTGATAAGGTTTGCGATCGCGTGGTTGTTTATCATGATCTCTTGAGCTACAACCCTTCCGCCGCCAATTTTCGGCAGAAGCATTTGAGAGATAACCGCTGTCAATGAAACGGAGAGCATATTGGTAACTTGTTGCTGCTCCGCCCCCTCAAATGTGTCTATGATCCTGTTGATCGTTTGAACCGCTGAGTTGGTATGGAGTGTACCAAAAACCAAGTGCCCCGTCTCAGCCGCCGTTAGAGCCGCTTCTATCGTCTCTTTATCCCTCATCTCACCGATGAGTATGATATCCGGGTCTTCCCTCATCGCATACTTTAAGGCATTGGCAAAGCTTTTCGTATCTTCTCCTATATTTCTGTGTGAAAAGAGAGACTTTTTATTTTCATGAATGAACTCAACCGGATCTTCCGCGGTGATGATATGCTTTCTCTCGGTGATATTGATCTCATTTAAAAGTGCCGCAAGTGTGGTTGATTTACCGCTTCCCGTCGGACCGGTGACGAGTATGAGTCCCTTCTCTCTTTTGACAATCTCTTTAAATATAGGGGGTGCCCCCAAATCATCTAGTGAAGGTATCTTCGTAGGAATGATCCTAAAAGCTGCGGCCAACTCATTTCCGATGGTATAGTAGTAGTTGCCCCTAAATCTACCTACATTGGGTATAGCGATCGCAAAGTCCACCTCTTTGTTTTCCTCAAGATGCTTCTTTTGCTTATCTGTGATGAGTGCATAACACATCTCTTCTATCTTTTTACCGTCAAGTACGGGAAGATTTAACGGCATCAATTTACCGTCTATTCTGATCTGAGGCTCACTTCTACTGACTAAGTGAAGATCTGACGCACCGTGAACCACGACATTTTTCAGTAGTGTATGAATATCCATCTGTTGCGGTGCTTGTGTTTGTTGCGGTTTTTCTATCGTTATCGACTCCATATCTCTCCTTCTATTGGGCTAGTAGGAGAGCGTTCCCCCTCTAGCCTATGATTTTTGGTACAATAAAGAAGCCCTCTTTCGATTTTGGAGCGTGCTCCAGGATCGTTTCTATCACATCGGAACTTCTTGGAGTATCCTCCCTAAAAGGCGTTCCGCCCTCTTCAACATAAAAAGAGCTATCTTTATCGCTTAAATCTAACTCATTTAGATTTTCAACAAAATCGACAATTTTTGAAATCTCTTGAATCGTTTGCGCTCTTTTTTCTTCATCAATCTTAAGAGCGGCTAATTTTTCAAGCTTTGTTAGCGTTTTATCATTTATTGTGCTCACAACCTTCTCCCTTCTTAGCTAGTACTAGTGGATTTTAACATAACTATATAAATATTAATCATTAATTTGATAAAGTTTAAACCATTTAATAAATTAATACATATAGAAGGATCATGAGTTGAGTATCAAAGAGAATGTTGAGATGTTAAAAGAGGAGATTAGTAACGAAGAGAAGCTTTTAGAGGGGATGATAAAGGCGGAAAGCTTTTTCAAAAAGTATAAAAAACTGCTTATCGGCGCCGCTGTAGCCTTGATACTTTTAGCTGTTGGATATAGTATCCAAAACTATTTAGAGCAAAAAAATCTTGAAGCTTCCAATAAAGCTTTATTGACGCTTGAGCAAAACCCAAGTAGCAGTGACGCTTTATCTATACTCAAATCCAAAAATCCAAAACTCTATGAAGCTTATCAATTTGCGACCCATGCAAAGTCTCTTGAGCTTGATAAGCTTACTCAGTTAAAAGATAGCATTACCGATCCCTATCTCAACGATCTGCTAGATTATCAGATCGCATCACTTTCGAAAGATAAGATATCCTCTTATGCATCAAAGGATGGGGCGATATTGAAAGATCTTGCTATCTTAGAGGAGGCATTTCTACTTTTGGAGCAAAATAAGATCAAAGAGGCGAGGGTAAAACTTGATTCTATCGCACAAAATCCCGCACTCAAAGGCATCGTTCAAAATCTTAAACACTACATGGGGAACTAAAATGTCTTTTAGTAAGCTTTTGATACCTTTGATTGCTCTTGGAGTAGTCGCTTTTACAGGATGTACATCAAAAAGCTATTATGAACCCCAAAAGGTGTCATCTACGATAAAGTTTGATGAGGTATTGAAAACTTCTATCAATGATGTCGCAAGAGATGGGGTCACATTTAGTGACGGGAGTGTGGTAACGAAAGTCAGAGGATTGTTAAGCTACAAGATTCCAAAAGGTTATAGGTTTTTATATGATAGCGGCAGATCTATCATCGTAGCGGATGAAGTAGGTGATCTGCAGATCATCTCAAGGGGGAAAACGCTCTTTAAAAAGCGCTTTGATACCGCTGTAGTCGGTGCGGCAAAAAGAGCCAATCTCCTTGCATTGATATTTGGAAATAATAAAATAGTACTCTATGATATTTCCAGAGATAAAGTGCTTTATAAGGAGGAGTTGGAGCCCACTTTCGCTTTGGATAGTAGGGTGGCAAATCCGCTATTTGTCAATGATTTGGTGATATTCCCTACACTCGACGGGAGATTGTTAGTACTAGATAGAAATAGAAGAGTCGTACTAAGAGATATTGCGATAAGCGATAAAGAGCTATTTAACAATGTTATCTATCTCCAAGAGTTTCATAACGATATCGTAGCCGCTACCGCATATAAAGTTATCTCTATCACGCCACATTCAATCTATACAAAACGGGGTGATATCAAAGATATTTTATACACCGGTGCATACATCTATATCTTTGAGAAAAACGGTAAGATTACTAAAGCCGATACCAAGCTTCAAACAATCAAAGAGAAAAAGTTTGATAAAGCTCTCTTTGTTGCTGTCACCATGAAAGGGAACATATATGTGGTTGAGAAGGGGGGATATTTGATAAAGTTAGATCCTGATCTCAATCTACTTGGAGTCTATAAACTACCGTCAAAAATTGATGAACCGGTATTTGCTTTTAAAGATAGACTTTTTATAGGAAGCGGTTTTATCAGACTTAGATGAGTAAGATAGTCGATGCGTTTATCTCTTATATCTCGGTCATCAAGCTCCAAAGTCAAGCTACGATCAAAGCTTATGAGAGTGATCTAAAACAATTTGAGGAGTTTTTTGGGAAGGAGATCATCTACGCCAGTACTAAGGATATCGTAGCGTTTCTTTCACAGATCAAGAACAAGCGAACACTCAATCGAAAGCTCTCAGCGATAAACTCCTTCTTTGATTACTGTACCAAGATGGAGTTTGTGGAGGATAAGCCGAAAATCAAGCTAGCTAAAACACCCAAGACATTGCCGAAATTTTTGGAGTATGATGAGATAATAAATGCTTTGCCGAGTGCAAAAGGGGATTGGCTCTTACAAAGGGATAGGGCTTTTATACTCTTTTTATATGCAAGCGGTGCGAGAGTGAGTGAGGCGCTGGAGGCAAAAAAGAGCGATATAGAGGAGGGGTGGCTAAAGATACGAAACGCTAAAGGCGATAAGGAGCGTTTAACTCCGCTGGCACCCTCGGCGATAGAGGAGTTAAACCGGTATCTTGAGCTTCGTCCGTTTGTTGATGACTATCTTTGGCTAAACTATCAAGGCAAAAGACTTAGCCGCATCAGTGCATTTAAAATCACCAAAAAGTATCTCGGCGTTTCACCCCATGTACTTAGGCACTCATTTGCTACGGCGCTGATACTCGGCGGAGCTGATCTAAGGGTAGTACAGGAGTTGCTTGGTCATGTGAGTATAGATACTACTTCGATATATACACATCTGCATAGGGAAGATTTGGCTGATACTTTGAAGCAACACCATCCGCTATCGGGAGAAAAGGGAGAGAGATTTGAAAGCGTTAGTTGAAATATTGAGAGTAAACGGACGGATTTACAAAACTTTACGGAAGATAGATCTAAAAAATCTAGGTACTAGAAAAAAGTTTGAACTCTATGAGGGAGTGGATCTTAAGAGCTACTATAGTGCGATCTTTTGGGTGAAGCAGAAGAGTAGATTTTTGCGAAAAGATGCCGATATCTATGAAGGATTGTACGAAAAGTTAAAAGTGCTACAAGATCATAACTTCAAATACAAGATATTGATATACGATATGCCCTTTTGCTCAAAGGCAAAAGCTTTGATGAAAGAGAGAGGGTGGAGGCTCATCGATGCTTCTTGTTGATATAGGAAATACAAATACAAAGATCTATGAGAGTGGAGAGATCAGGGTAGTTAGTACTAACGATGCTTATTTCCCCAAAGAGAAGTTCTACTATATCTGTGTCAATAGTAAAGCGAGTAAGAGACTTAAAGAGATGGAAAATGCCGTCGACCTTGAGCCCCACATCAAACTTCAGAGTAGTTATCAAGGACTTGGCGTGGATAGAAAGGTGGTTTGCAAAGCGGTTGATGAGGGAGTGGTCGTAGATGCCGGAAGTGCTATCACGCTTGATGTGATGGAGCAGGGTGTTCATAAAGGGGGTTTTATCACGCTCGGACTATCAGCCTTTAGGCAAAGTTTTGCTAATATCTCGGATAGATTAGCGTTTGAGCTTGATCATCAAATCGATTTAGATAGATTGCCTCAAAGTACTCATGAAGCGCTCAACTTTGCAACATTTTACGCTGTCGTCTCATCCATAGAGAGATTTGCAAAGGGAAAGAAACTCTATCTTTGCGGCGGTGACGCTTTAGTACTAAAAGAGTTTTTTAGAGAGGCTGTTGTTAAAGAGGATTTGGTATTTGAGGGGATGAAGAGAGTGATAAAGGAGAGCGGATGTTAAGAGTGGCGTTACCTAAGGGGAGAATCGCTGACGATACACTGGAGCTATTTGGTAGAGCATTTGGAGAGGAGATCGTTTTTGAGGATAGAAAACTTATCCTTGAGAAGGGGAATTTTAGATTTATGCTGGTGAAAAACCAAGATGTAGCCTCCTATGTTTATCATCAAGCCGCCGATATCGGTGTGGCGGGCTTGGATGTACTTGAGGAGAGAGAGCTTGACCTTGTGAAACTGCTCGATCTGGGGTTTGGTAAGTGTCGCATATGTGTCGGGATGAAAAATGAGGATAGTCTTGACCTTGATGCTCCTGAGATAACCGTTGCGACCAAGCTTGTCAATATCACCAAAAAACACTTTGCCAAAAAGGCGATGGCGGTCAATGTGATCAAACTAAACGGCTCTATAGAGCTTGCTCCCCTTGTAGGGCTTTCGGATGCGATAGTGGATATCGTAGAGACAGGAACTACAATGAAGCAAAACGGTCTCAAAGTTGTAGAGGAGATCATGCCTTCATCCGTCCACCTTATCGCAAATAAAAATAGTTTTATCGCCAAAAAAGGGGAGATTTTAGAGCTTTATCAGAAGTTAAATAGTACAATTAAAGATTAAATAATTTTGCAAAAAAGATAAAAAGGTTATAGATGTTTAATTATGTCGTAGTTGGTGCCGGTATGGCCGGTTCCATTATAGCAGAGAGAATTGCATCGCAACTGAATAAAAAAGTGTTGATCATCGAGCGAAGAGACCATATCGGCGGCAACTGCTATGATGAGGTAGATGAGAACGGCATCATTAGACATCTCTACGGTCCTCACCTTTTTCATGCGAAAAATAGAGATGCCTATAACTATCTACAGCAATTTGGTGAATGGTCAGTCTATAACCACAGGGTTTTAGCCTACATCGATGGCAATAAAGTGCCGATCCCCTTTAATTTCAATACCATAGAGCAGATATTTCCTCAAAAATTGGCTCAAAAATATGAGTCAAAGCTGTTAGAGCATTTTGAGTATGGAGAAAAGGTGCCTATACTTGAACTTATCAAAGAGGAGGATCAGGATTTAAAATATCTTGCCCAATTTGTTTATGAGAAGATTTTTGTCAACTACAGTGCTAAGCAGTGGGGTATGAAACCTGAAGATATGGATGGTCTAGTGACTGCGAGGGTGCCTATATGTGTAAGCAGAGATGATAGATATTTTCATGATCGATATCAAGCAGTTCCAAAAAGAGGTTATAGCTCTATATTTAAAGCGATGCTTTCTCATCCGAATATCAAGCTTTTGACAAATACCGATTTTAGAGAGGTGATGGAGATAAAGAGTGAAGATTTTTATCTTTTTGATAAGAAGTTTGAGGGAACGCTGATCTATACCGGTCAGATAGATGAGCTTTTTGATTATAAGTTTGGAGATCTACCATACAGGTCTGTGAGGATGCACTTTGAAACGGTCGATAGCGAGTGGTATCAAGAAGCCGCAACTGTTAATTATCCAAATGATTATGACTTTACAAGGATCACCGAATTTAAACATATCCATCCGGTACAAAGTGCTAAAACTACTATACTTAAAGAGTTCCCGCAAGACTATATCAAAGGCGAAAATACACCCTACTATCCGATATTTACACGAGAGAATCAAGAGAGGTATCAAAAGTATCTTGAGCACTCCAAAGCATTTAAAAACCTTATTATGCTTGGGAGATTGGCTGAATATCGATATTACGATATGGATTCAATTGTTACAAGAGCACTTGAAGTATTTAAAGAGAAGGTAGTTGGAAATTAGTATAACGAAGTTTAGAAGATCATTTGATGTTCTTAAAATCTTGATCCAAAAAGAGTGGATCATCAAGTACAAATCTACCGTTTTAGGTTATCTATGGTCGATTATGCATCCTTTGATGCTTGCGGTGGTCTTTTATGTCGCTTTTAAGATAGTGGTAAAAGTTCCGATAGAAAACTATACACTTTTCTTAGTAACGGGGCTTTTTCCTTGGCAGTGGTTTATGAATAGTGTATCTATAGGAGTATGGTCATTTGTAGCAAATGCACCGCTGATCAAAAAAACGATCTTCCCCAAATATCTCTTGACACTCTCTGTTGCGATTTTGGATATGATCCATTTTGTCATATCGATACCTATTATTATATTTTTACTCTATCTATATGACTATCCACCCTTTCATATAAGTTGGATCTACCAGATACCACTTGTGATCCTCTTGCAACTGATGATCAGTTTTGCATTTGGCTTGATATTTGGGACACTCAATGTATTTTTTCGAGATATAGATAGGATCGTTTCACTACTACTCACTTTGATGATGTATCTAACCCCTATCTTCTACTCTCTTGATATGGTGCCGCAAGATTTGAGATACTACTTTTATATCAACCCTATGGTAAGTATCATAGAGCTTTGGAGAGGGGTGTTTCTGGAGGGGGGGTTAAATGCAACCTATATCGCTATCGCACTGTTAGATTTGGCTATATTACTTGTGATCGCATTGAAAGTTTATAAGAAAAATGAGTATAAATTGGCTGAGCACCTATAGAATATGGAAAAGATTGTAGAGTTTAAAGAGGTAACGAAAGTTTATGAGCTTTATCACAATGTAAGCTACAAGGAGATTCTATTTAATCTCTTTAGAAAAAAGAGAAGAGATTTAAAAGAGTATTTTACCGCTTTAGAGGGAATAAGCTTCTCTATAAAAAGAGGTGAGAGCGTAGGGATCATCGGAAAAAACGGCTCAGGAAAGAGTACTACTCTTGGTTTGATAGCCGGTGTACTAAAGCCAAATAGCGGTAAAGTAGAGGTAAGGGAGAGCGTATCACCGTTACTGGAGCTTGGTGGCGGTTTTCATCCCGATCTAAACGCATATGAAAATATCAAACTTAACGGTGTACTACTTGGAATGCCTCTTAAAAAGATCGAAGAGAAGCTTGATGATATTGTGGCGTTTGCGGAGCTTGGCGATTTTGCTTCGCAACCGATCCATGTCTATTCAAGCGGTATGTTAGCTAGACTAGGCTTCTCTATCGTCACGCAACTTGATCCGCAACTTCTATTGATCGATGAGGTCTTGGCTGTAGGGGATGAGCAGTTTCGAGCTAAGTGTATAGGTCTCATGCAACAATTTAAACGAGATGGTGTTACGATTATCCTCGTCTCGCACAATCCATCTGACATCAAAGCGATATGCGATAGAGTGATCTGGATAGATGAACACAAAATCGTTGCGGATGGAGAAACAGATAAAATATTGGAGTTGTATCATGAAAAATATGGTTGTTGATACCACTGTTTTGGCACATGTCATCTATCCTGATAGACTATGTTTAGATGAAAAACTCTATTTTAAATCTGATGAGCATAGTTGGTATAGCTATCAAGATAAGACTTTATACCTCAGGGCAAATTCAAGTGTCGATTTTGGAACCTATTTTAACAGCTTTAGCATCGGTAAATGGAGATACTATACCAATGTTGAAAATCTATCTCTTAGGCTAAAGATCAAAGGGCATATTATCCTTTATCTGCACCACTTAAGTAGTAGACATGTCGATAAAGTTGTTTTGTTAAAGGAGATCAATGTAACTACTTTTAGTAATCTTGAGATAGAGGTTCCTAGAGATATCGGTGACGGGATACTCTATTTTACTATCAAAGCTATCGGTGATGCAGAAGTAAAAGAGATTTCATGGAGAAGCGATACTTTCCCCACAAACAGGGTAAAACTGGGTATCTCTATCACCACCTTTAAAAGAGAGAAGGCGGTAAAGGCTAGTACTAAAAGGATAAGATCTTTTATCTCGGATGCGGGGATAGATGCACACCTATTTGTAGTTGATAACGGCAAAAGTGCAAAGGATATCAAAAGTGATAACTTTGTTACATATATAGAAAATGAAAATTTAGGCGGTTCTGGAGGCTTTGCCAGAGGTTTGTATGAGATGAAAAAACGGGATGGGTTTACCCATGCACTCTTTATGGATGATGATGCTTCGTGTGAAAATGAGTCCATTTATAGAGTATTTACCTTTTTATCATATGCAAAAGATCCAAAATTGGCAATAGCCGGCTCTATGCTTTTTGGAGATGATCCTCATATCCAGTGGGAGAGCGGAGCCGATTTTGATGAGTATTGTCGTCCCAAAAAGTCGCTTTTCAATTTACATGACATACACGCAGTCTGCAATAATGAGGATAATCAAAGATTTGACTACGGAGGTTGGTGGTTTTTTGCCTTTCCGATCAGAGATAGCCAGTACCCTTTCCCATTTTTTGTGAGAGGCGATGATGTAAACTTTGGATTGCAAAAACAGTTTACTCAAATTACTCTAAACGGTGTTGCGACTTGGGGGGATGACTTTTTTTATAAAGAGTCTCCTTTGACACAATACCTTGATATGAGATCGCATCTATTGCATCACCTGCAAGTTCCACATTTAAATAGTTCTAAGATAACGCTTTTAAGGCTATTTTGGAGACTCTATCTAAAGTATCTTTTATTGTATAGATATGCTTCGGCGGAGGGTTTACTTGAAGGAGTCAAAGATACACTTAAAGGACCAAAGTTTTGGGAAGAAAATATTGATATGAAAGAGATCTTTCCAAAGCTTTCCCCTCTAGTGCAACAAGAAAAACTGCAAAAAGAGAACTTTTTAGAAAATTTAGATAAATTTGCAACCTTACAAGATGAGCCTCTCTCGCAAAAGCATCTTCTTATGAAGATCTTTAAAGGGATTACGCTAAACGGTCACCTAGTACCAAAAACTCTTTTTAAGAGAAGGGGATTGATGGTTGATAAGAGAGACCATAGATTTGGTGTATATTTCTTGAGAAAAGAGATATTTTTAGTCAATATGGCAACTCAAGAGGGTGTAGTACTAAAACATAATAAAAAGAGATTTTACAAGCTGTTAAAAGAGGGGATTGTGGTGAGTATAGAGATCATCAAAAAAAGAGATCATTTGATCAATGCATATCAAAGTGCTTATAGTTACCTCACTTCTCAAGCATATTGGGAAAAACAATTTTTTAAAGCATAAAGTCAATAGATGAAAAAAGAAAAAGAGAAGTTAGTTGCGGTTGTGGTAACCTACAATCGTGTTGAAAAGTTAAAAAAGTCTTTAAGCAGACTCATTGATAGCGATATTGATGAGATTGTTGTAGTTAACAATCACTCAAGTGACAAAACTGCTGAGTATCTCTCTTCGCTAGACTCCTCTAAGTTGCATGTTATTGATCTAGAGGAAAATCTTGGAGGTTCGGGAGGGTTTTATTACGGAGTAAAATATACCCATGAAACAATAGTCGATTATGATTGGATACTTTTATGTGATGATGATGCGTATATCGAAGCAGGTACGATAGATCATTTTCTACAACGAGAAAGAAGAGACGATATATTTGCCTACATGTCCGCAGTATATTATCCGTCCGGAGAGGTGTGTGATATGAATGTTCCGGGCTTTGAACCTTTTAAGAGCTTTTCTCAAGCAAAAGAGACCCTGCTAAAAGATTTTCATATTGAGAGTGTTGCCTATCGGTCAAATCAACTCATAAAGGTTGATTTTGCCTCTTTTGTCGGTATCTTTGTAAAAAAAGATGCCATTAGTACTATAGGCTATCCGGATCCCAAGTGGTTTATCTATGGTGATGATCTTGATTTTACTCTCAATATGACAAAACATAATTTGCCGATCTATTTTGATCCAAATTTAAAATTTATTCACGATTGTGAGACGATTGACAAGAATAAAAGAGTCTATTCGCCGATGTGGAAGGCTTATTTTACTTATAGAAACGGACTTATCATCTACAAAAGATTATCAGGAAAACTTTTCCCGTTAATCGTTTTTGCAAAAGTGGCAAAGTGGTTATCAAATGTTAGATTTTATGAAGATAAAAAGGGTTATTTGAAACTTCTTTCTCTTGCGGTTAAAGATGGTCTCAAAGGCGATAGAGATAAAAAGCTAAAGGATTTAAAAAGGTTTATAGATGTTTAATAACCCCCTCTTAAACTAATAAATTGTATCATTCATACATGATACTCATGATAGACAACTACGATTCATTTACATATAATATAGTCCAGTACTGTTTAGAACTCGGGGCTGATCTGAAGGTTATTAGAAACGATGAGATGAGCACAAAAGAGATAGAGACACTATCACCCGAGAAGATCATCATCTCTCCGGGTCCTGCTACACCGAATGAAGCCGGTGTGAGCTTGGATGTGATAAGTAACTTCAAAGATAAAACACCGATACTGGGTATATGTCTCGGGCATCAGGCGATAGCCCAAAGTTTTGGCGGTGAGATCATCAGAGCAAAAAAGATGATGCATGGTAAAACCTCTATCATCAATAAAACCAGAGATACTGAAGTCTTTAGGGATATTCCGGATAACTTTACCGCTACGAGATACCACTCGCTTGTGGTAAATCAAGAAAATCTACCAAGCAGCATCATCGTAACCTCATATAGTCAGGATGACGGAGAGATCATGTCTCTTGAGATAGAGGGTTATCCGATATACGGGATACAGTTTCACCCCGAATCCATCATGAGTGAGCATGGACATAAGATGCTTGATAACTTCTTAAAATTATGAAAAATGGGAAAGATTATCTTTTAGCCATTATCTTAATAGATCTGCTATTTTTACTCTACGGTATAGATAGCCTCTCTATATCCTACAAAGAAGTCACTATTTTATATGAGGGGAAAGAGTTTTTACACTATTTAGTACAACTCACAACCCATCTATTTGGAGAAAGTGATTACGCCTTGCGTCTGCCCTTTGTGATAACGCATATATTAAGTGTTGTACTTTTGTATCTTGTTAGCGGTTTTTATCTATCAAAAGAGATGGATAGAATCATAAGTGTAGCAGTTTTTGTTATGCTTCCGGGTGTTGTAAGCTCCGCACTTTTGGTAAATTCAGCATCTTTGGTGATATTTTTCACACTTCTGTTTTTATATCTATTTTTGAATAAAAAGGAGGCTCTATACTCTCTCTTGCTTCCGTTACTGGTCTTTGTAGATAACTCATTTTATATTTTGTACCTAAGTATATTTGCCTACTCTATCTATAAAAAAGATAGATATCTCTCACTTTTGAGTGCTATGATGTTTCTCATATCTCTTTATATGTACGGTGCCGGTATTCACGGAAAACCGAGAGGCTACTTTTTGGATATTTTGGGTGCATACTCTTTAATTCTTTCACCGTTAGTCTTTTTATATTTTGTATTTGTTTTGTATCGAGTTTTAGTTAGAGAAGAGAAGAGCATACTTTGGTTTATAGCGTTTACAGCTTTTGTTACATCCCTTTTGCTCTCTTTTAGACAAAGGGTTGCTATAGAGGATTTTGCTCCGTTTGTTGTAGTTAGTGTGCCGCTTATGGTTAGGCAATTTTTTATGAGTCTTAGAGTGAGACTGCCGGAACTTAGAACTTTTCATCGAACGCTCTTTGGTTTGGTGATGATATTTCTAGTACTAAACTTCATCGCTACCTATTTTAACAAATATTTTTATCTCTTTTTAGATAATCCAAAAAGACATTTCGCTTATAAGTATCATATAGCCAAAGAGCTTGCCGAGGTTCTTAAAGAGAGAGATATTGAGGCTATTAGTACTAACGATATCAAGTTACAAAAACGGCTCAAGTTTTATCACATAGGTTACGATAAGAGCTTAGTATTAACGGAGGTAAGATCTGATAACCTGCAAAAAAGTGTTACTATAAGTTACATAAATAAGCCGATAATTAGCTATAGTGTTACGAAAGTAAACAAATAATCACCATTTTAATCAAATGATCTTTTTCAAAAGAGTTGTTTAATCCTTAAATGATACAATTATTGGGAATTTTTTAAAGGAGAGATGATGGCTCAAAAGTCGATAAGAGAATATGATGCAAAATCGATTCTGGCAAGGCATTGGGATAAATATTTTCCCGATTTTAGTTATCCGTTTGAGAGCGTATTGGTTCAAAGTGGAGATGAGTTAAAAGAGGCTGCAAAGACTCATGAATGGTTAAAAAACAAACCGCTCGTTGCAAAACCCGATATGCTTTTTGGAAAAAGAGGTAAAAATAATTTAGTACTATTTAAAGACCAAAAACCGGGTGATGTTACGCTGGAGAAGGCTGCAAGTTGGATAGATGAGAAAGCAAGTTCGCCGCAATCAGTCTATTTTTCATTTGATGGAGATACCCCTACGGGTGAGCCTAAAACCGATAAACTTACTCACTTTATTGTTGAGCCTTTTACCCCTCATACGCAAGAGGAGGAATACTATATCTCTGCGACTGTAGTAGGAGATGAAGATGTGCTCTATATGTCTGCCGAAGGTGGTATGGAAGTAGAAGAGGGCTGGGACGAGAAGGTGACTGAGGTTAAGTTTAAGATCAACGATACTGAAGAGGAGATCGAGAAGAAGATCAGAGAAAATGTTCCTACCGATATACCTGAGAAGGATAGAGAAAATTTTGCGAAATTTGCAATCGGATTCTTTAAAGCCTTTAGAGAATTGCACTTTGCATATCTTGAGATAAATCCGTTTGTCATGCAAGGAAATAAAATAGAGCTTTTAGATATGGTTGCGAAGCTTGATGATACAGCTGGCTTCTTAATGAAAGAGGAGTGGGGCGATGTAGAGTTCCCTACGGCATTTGGTATGGAGGATAAATCTCCGGAGGTTCTTGCTATCGAAGAGGCGGATGCGAAGTCAGGTGCTAGTTTGAAACTCACACTTCTAAAGCCTGAAGCAAGGATATGGACGATGGTTGCCGGCGGTGGTGCCAGTGTCGTGTATGCCGATACTATTGCGGATATGGCGGGTATCGAGGATCTAGCTAACTACGGTGAGTACAGTGGTGGACCGACAACCGGTGAGACTAAGTTTTATGCTGAGACGATACTTGATCTTATGACAAGAGAGAAGGATCCAAAAGGTAGAGATAAGATACTCATCATAGGTGGAGCGATTGCTAACTTTACGGATGTTGCAAAAACATTTACGGGAATAATCCAAGCATTTGAAAATTATGCCGATAAAATGAAAGAGGTAGGGGTAAAGATATATGTAAGAAGAGGTGGTCCAAACTATGAGAAAGGTCTTAAAGATATAAAAGAGGCTGCTGATAGGCTTGGTTTACCGATAGAGGTATATGGACCTGAGACACATATCACTGATATTGTTAGAATGGCACTAGAAGAGAAGTAGGGAGAGAAGCATGTCAAGACTATTTACAAGAGATACACAAGCAATTTTTTGGAACAACAACAAAAATGCGATCCAGAGAATGCTGGATTATGACTATGTGATAAAGAGGGAGACGCCGTCAGTCGCTGCTATTGTCGCTCCGACAAGTAATAATAAATTTGAGAAGTTCTTTTGGGGTGGTGATGAGATTATGATACCACTCTATAAAAGTACAGCGGAGGCAAAAAAAGAACAACCTCAAGCAGATGTATTGCTAAACTTTGCATCATTCAGAACAGCTTATGATGTTACGATGGAAGCACTTGATATAGGCGGATTTAAGACTATCATGATCACTGCTGAGGGTATTCCTGAGAGACTTGCCAGAAAGATGAATCAAACTGCCAGAGATGCGGGTGTTACGGTGATAGGACCTGCAACAGTGGGAGCGATAAGTCCGGGTGCGTTTAAGATAGCAAATATTGGCGGTACAATTGACAATATCATAAACTCTAAACTCCATCGCGCTGGAAGTTGCGGACTTGTTACCAGATCAGGAGGTCTATTTAACGAGCTTTCAAATATTATTGCTATCAATGCGGACGGTATAGCAGAGGGTGTCGCAATCGGTGGAGATAGATTTGTTGGTTCAGTATTTATAGAC
>JALWLO010000065.1 GCA_027084135.1 Campylobacterales bacterium
CACCTACTATGAATGATTCAAAAGTGAAAGAAGGATTTAAAAGTGAAATATTAGGTTTTTCTTCCGTGATAGTTGTTTTTACAACTTTATTTTTATTTTTTTTAACTTCTATTTGAATAGAGGGCTTTATATTTGTGAATTTATAAAAAGTTTCAGCTATTTTATCTAAGAAATGTCTTTTTATGTAATTTTTTAAAAAGCCGTTAACCACTCCGTAAAAGAGTACCCCTATCCACACTCCCCAGATAAGATAGCCGATATAGTGATACTCGCTTTGGAGCATACAAAAGGGGCAGATATGAGTGGGGAGTTCATAGATGTAAACTCCAAAGATATTGATAATAGCGTAGTAGGAGATATAGGAGAAAAAGAGGGTACTAAAGAGTAGAAGATAGGCGCTTTTTGAGCCGGCGGCTATGAGGGTTAAGATAAAGGATAGCAGGTACAAAAGCAGTAGCGTTTGTCGATTTAATCCAAAGGGGAGTGAGTTGTCTCCGCTTAGTCCAAATGTAACGCTACAGCATGAGACGCTTTTGGCGGTTGAGATGGAGGTGAAATATTTTATCTCCAAAATGAGCGCTACTATCATCAATATCGCTAAAAAAATATATAGATAAAATCTCTTTTTAGTGTAGGGGTAGTCTATCTGATTTAGATCTATTTTGTTTAGTACTAACCAGATGAAGGATAAAACGATGATAGCTATCTTTAGTACCAAGAGGGGATAACCGTAGCTATTTGCCCCGATCACACCGGCGGCACACATCGCTCCGGGTACCAGAGTGTGAAGTCTATCTATCACAAAGACAAAGTAGGGTAGCAAGAGGATGTTAAAGATAAGGGTAACGGTGATGATAGAGCTTATAAGAAATGATTTTTTCTCTAAACCGTACTGCTCGGTAGAGCTGGAGTCGAAGTTCCATCTTTTAACGATTTGTACGCTGTAAATCAAAGCATAAACGCTTAGTACCGAGAGTATGATTTGACTGCTAAGCTCTACAAGCAGGTTAAAGTTTAGTAGTATCTCACTCATCTATCTCGCCGCTTTTTATATGTAGGATTTTATCTACAAAATCCATCTCTATGAGTCTGCTATCGTGTGTTGCGATGATGATTGTTTTCTTTAAATCCTTCAACTCCCTAAGCAGAGCGATAAACTTTTCGTTGTTTTGGCTATCAAGTGAAGCAGTAGGCTCATCAAAGAGGAGTATCTTTGCATCATTTACCAATGCTCTCGCTATCGCACCTCTTTGCTTCTCTCCGCCTGAGAGCTCTTTAGCAAGGCTCTCTTTTTTATGCAAGATATGTGCCCTTTTTAACGCTTTGAGGCTATACTGCTCTATCTCTTTGGGTGAGTGGGAGAGGGGGACTTGGGGAATCGTTAGATTTTCCATCAGGGTTAAATCATCTATGAGGCTGTTTGACTGCGGTACTAAACCGATCTTTAGTGATCGAAATCTTGAGGCGTGAATATCGGGCAGTTTGCTGATGTGAACGCCGTTTATGATAACCGCACCTGAAGTCGGCTTTTGCAAAAGTGAGATGATGGAGAGCAGGGTGGATTTGCCGCTTCCGCTCTCCCCCACCAGTAGTACTAACTCCCCGTCATTTATCTTTATATCGATATCCTTTAGTACTAACGCATCCTCATATCTCTTTGTTAAAGCTCTTATCTCTATCATCTAAGTACCTCTTTGATATCTCTACTTGCCACTCTCCATATCGGTACGATAATAGAAGCGATATAGGGGATGATGAAGATGATGAAAACGGTGATGAGGGTTTTCGCATCTACACTAAGAGAGAAGTGCGGCGTAAAAAAGTAGTTTTTCTCACCCAAAAATATATCTGAAAGCAGGGGAGCACCAAAGATATAGAGATAGATGTATGAGGCTATGAAACTAAGGGCAAATATGATAACTGCTAGTACTAAACTCTCGAAAAGTTTTAGTTTTATGATATCTTTGATGCTCCAGCCGACCATCCTGTAAATCGCCACCTCTTGACTCGCTTTAGATAGGGCTGAGTCATATCGTTGATAGAGGATGAGAACAAAAGCCGTCGTACTTAACAAAAATAGCAGTAAAAATATGGAGGATTTGAAGTCGTAAAAGTTTTGATAAGCCTTTTGTATCTCATCTTTTGTGGTGATTTTAGCATCGAAAAATAGGGACTTTAACTTTGAGAGGATGTTGCTCTTTTCGGCACTATTTGCGATGCTTACCGCTATGTCGGTGCATTTGTCATCAGCTATCCCCAAAATCTCTCTTGCCAGATCACCATCGATAAAGGCTACTCTCTTATCCCAGATAAAGCTATCTTTATCCAAAACCTTAGCAAAATAGACTCTCTTTATGTTGCCGCTCGGTGTGATGAAGTTGTAGTATGAGTCGTAGTGTCTATCTTTTAAAAAGCGGCTCAAAGCGTTTGAGAGTATCATACTATCTCTTTTGAAAAAGCGCTTTAGATCGACTCCCTTTACCACCTTTTTCACAAGAGGATTTTCATCATCAAAGAGGTCAATCCCCACGATGTCGAAATAGCTATCTTGATCTATACCCTTTATCAGATAGGTGCCGTAGATCCGAGGTTGTACACTTATGATACCCTTGATAGAGTCTATCTTTTCTATCCAACGCATAGGTGTTTGTGCTTTAGTACCGCCTATAAATCGCTGGACGATAAAGTCGCTTTGGGCGTTTATCTCGCTTTGTATATCGCTTTTTATCGAGTTTGAGAGCCAAAGCGAAGAGATAAGGATAAATAGTACTAAAAAGATAACCGTCGATGCCCCGAGATGCTCTCTTTTGTCTTTGTAGATATTTTTGGTGATGAGGTTGAAAAGGGCGACTTTATTCATAGATGAACTCTTTTGGATTTGGTGAGGGGAGATAGGGAAAGTGGTCTATCTCAAAGGGGTGATTGTCGGCGTTTAGGGTGATTTGTAAAGGCAAAGGGGCAGGGGACGATGTATACGCTTTTTCGGTCGTTAGTACTAATACAACGGAGCTTATCAAAAGCAGTGAGATGAGAATGATGAAGTTTTTGGTTAAAGTTGTGATGTCAGCTCCTTTTCTTAGATGAAATTCCTTGAAATTCTGAGGAGTAGTGATACGCGAACAACATCTGCAGCGTCGTGGTCAAAATCTCCGATTTTGGGTACCACAGCGAAGCCGTTTGAGAGTGTCACTGCTCCTCAGGAATAAACAACTCAATACAAAAATTCACTTGTTATTTTATCAAAAGTTACTATCTTTTTGCCGTTATGCTCACTCATAAACGCTTTCGCATCCTCTTTGTTTTGAAAGGGTATCAACTCTTCACCCATCGGACCAAAGACATTTGAGCCGATGACAAAGTAGCCCTTTTTTGCATCAAACGCCTCGCCTGTGTAGTAATCACTCACTAAAATAGAGAGAACTTTTATCGGCTTGTGATCAAACCTTTTGGGATCAAAATAAAACTTCATCATATCTTTTACCCCATCAAAGTACAGCTTCTCTCCCTCCTCAAGCTCCATCATCGCCGCCCAGATAGGATACTTCGCCACAAACATACCGCAAACCGGACATTTGGCACCTTTTGGAACGGCTATCTTTTGGCTCCTTTTATCCTTTTGATAGAGATGGTCAGCTATCTCTTTGAGACGAAAGCTTGAGAGATGACGGCAGATATCTTGACTCTTTAACGCTTTTATAAACGCTTTCTTATCCACCTTTTTTGAAAGCGCAGTGAGCTTCTCTCTATCACAAAGCGCAGTTATCATCTTTTCAACATTTGTCGCCCAAAGCGAAGCCGCAAGTAGTAGCATAGTTAGTACTAACCTCATAACAAACCTTTACTCTTTTTATAAGGCTATCAAAGTTGTGTTAAATGTGTGTTAAGTAGAGTGGGTTTTTGGAGGAAAGGTGAACGACTATCGTGAGGAACATTTTCCTTTAACGGGCGCAAATATTCCTCTTCTCGAACTTATTGTCTTTTAAGAAGCTACTTCATCTCTTTTATCAACTAACTGTCCTGTGATATATTTATGCAATACACTTTTTATAAATGTTTGATATTTTAATCCCTCTTTTTGAGCTCTTTGTTTTATCTTTTCAAGCTCATCTTTAGATATTCTCATGTTAATTTTTGTTTCATTTGATTTTATGTATTTTTTAGCAACCGATTTTAGATTTTTTATATTCTCTTTATCGTTTTCTGCTTTTAAAATATCAACATTATCCCATATTTCAATATCTTTTTTCTCACTATTATCTATAAAATTATTTTTCATTTTTCTTCTCCAGTAACTTTTTGTATCTTC
>JALWLO010000066.1:0-21826 GCA_027084135.1 Campylobacterales bacterium
TTTAATATCAGCTATCTCTTTAAATGCTAAGTATATAGTATTGATAAGCGCTTGTCTATTTTGTTTGATACGCTTCTCCTCTACATTGACCATCACTTCATCAAAAAATCTATCAATATTAGGCTTAAGTGAAAAGAGATCCTTTACTCTTTGATAATATGCCTCCCCCTCTAACGCTCCAAGCTTTTTGTAATGATCATAAAGTTCTCTCTCCGCATCTTTTTCAAAGAGATGGGGATCGATTTTAGTACTAAAGCTATCTTGATCAATATCTTTAATGATATTTGCCACCCTTTTAAAGGTTTGGGTGAGTTCTCTAAAATCACTCTCTTTTACAACTCTATTTAGCGCATCTATCTTCTTGGATAGCTTGATAATCTCTCGCTCACCGCTTGCTAAAACCGCTTTAATAAGAGAGCTATTGGCATCGAAGTAGTGGTAGATCCTCTCTATAAAAAAGGCTTCTAATTTTGAAGTATCAAGCTCTCCGTAACCTTTTGCAAGAGCCTTTATGTCACGATCTATATCAAAGTTAAAATCTCTATCTACCGCTATCTTGATGATACCTACTACCGCTCTTCTAAGTGCAAATGGATCTTTAGAACCGGTTGGAATTTTTCCGAGTGAAAAGAGGGTAAGAAGTGTATCGAGCTTATTGCTTAAAGCAACAATAGCAGATATATCGGTAGAAGGCAAACTACTCTCTTCACCGCTTGGGAGATACTGCTCCTTTATGGCAAGTGCTACCTCTCTCTCTTCCCCGCTCTTGAGTGCATAGTAGTAGCCCATAACTCCTTGAAGTTCCGTAAATTCATAGACCATATCCGTAAGTAGGTCATTTTTTGAGAGTTCAACGGCACGATTCACTTTCGTACTAACGGCTTCTAAATCAAGCTTTTTGCATAAATATTGTGCGATTTTTCTCTCTCTTTGCACCTTATCCTTTAGCGTTCCGCCACCGTCGATAAAGGTTATCTTCTCCAATCCATCAGAGACCAAACCTCTCTTTAGGTCACTCTCAAAGAAAAAGAGTGCATCTGAGAGCCTAGCTCGAAGAACCTTCTCGTTTCCGGCAACGATTTGGTCATAATCGTCGGAGATTGCATTGGTGACGACAATAAAGTGATTGGATATCTCACCATCTTTAAATACCGGAAAATATCTCTGATGCTCTTTCATAGAGGTGATAATCACCTCTTTAGGCAGTTCTAAAAACTTTTCATCAAACTCACCGATAAGCGCTTTGGGTGTCTCCGTGATAGCCACGACTTCATTCAAAAGGTCGCGATCTATCTCTATCTCAAATCCACCTTTTTCAATCTCTCTAAAGTCACTTCTGATCAACTCCTCCCTTACTATCGGGGAGATAAGCACACCGTTATCGGCAACCTTTTTAAAATATTCATCTATAGTGTCGTAGCTGAAGGGCTCATAGGAGATCGCTCGATGCGGATAGCTGAGATTGCTACTTTGAACGCCAAATAGCGTGGCATCTATCACCTCGTCTCCAAGCATCACACCAAGCCATCGAATCGGTCTGATAAAGCTATCATCTCTTTTGCCCCATCTCATAGATTTGCCAAACTCAAGAGATTTGACAAAATTCTCTATCATCTCCCCTAAAAGCTTACTACTCTCTTTACCCTCAATCTCTCTTTTATAGTATAAAACCTCTCTATTGCCCTTTTGGGCGGTTTTTAGTTCACTCAGATCAACGCCGCACTTTTTAGCAAAGCCGAGTGCCGCTTGAGTAGGCTCTCCATCTTTGTAGGCTATATCCAGCGGTGCTCCAAAAAGCTCCTCTTCTCTATTGGCTTGCTTTAGTGGAAAGGCTTTGTGGTATAGTACCAGTCGTCTAGGGGTATAATAAAACTCAAAGGGACTTTCCAAGAGCTGCTCTTTTAATATCTTTTCCCACCTGTTTTTGATATGTGGCAACTCTTTTAAAAAAGGTATTGCAGGTAACTCTTCAACACCTATCTCTATCAATAGAGCTTTTTCCATTAGGCTGAACCTTATCTATAAATTTTGGGTGATATTGTAGCTAAAAATAGTTTATGGGCACCTCTAAAAACCCCTAGATACTCATAACATTACTAGCTTTGTTCTAGACAAGGCACACTTTACAGACCTAGCCGTAGCTAAGTCGAAAAAGTGTAACGCAGTATAGGACAAAGCTAGTAATGTCCACAGGGTGGGCTTTGCTGACTCAATCTTTCACAAGATGCTTCCTTCATCTTAGCTACGGCTAGGACTTCAAAGCCTCTTGCAAATTCTTACATCTGCGAAGTCCATTATGAGCGTCTAGGGTTATTAGAGATGCCCTTATGTTATGTAGAACTACCTTTTATCTCTTTTTATCTCTCTCTTTTTCTTGAGATTGGAGCATAAAACCTCTCACCATAAATATCATAAAAAAAACAAAAAGAGTTACAACGATAATGTCAATGATCTCTCTCATCCTCTCTCCTACTTGATCGCTAAAAAGCCCTCGAAGTTTATATATTTTTGGATCGATATGATATCTTCAAATCCAGCCCTCTTTAACATATCGATATTTGCCTGTGTTGAAAAAGGCTCCAAAATACCTTTTAGGCTTCTTGACTTTGAGATGATCTCCTCAGCTTCGTAACCCCTTTCAAGCTTATACTCAAGGTAGAGGGAGGAGAGGATATCTTGAAATCTAGCATCATTGGCTCTGACCTTTTCATACATCACAAAGGCTCCACCCCAGTTGAGTGAGCGATAGATCTTATCAACCACATTTTGACGATGCTTCGGATGGATGAATTGTATCGTGTAGTAGGAGATGATCATGTCGCTTTGCTCTAAATCAACCGTCACGATATCATCACAAAGAAAGGAGAGGTTTTTATCACTATAATGTTGATTTGCGAACTCTACCATATCCTTTTCGATGTCGATACCGATAAAGGTCGCTCCTCTCTTTTGGTGTCTCATCGCTATAGAGTGAATCAGTTTTCCGGTGGAGGAACCAAGCTCATAAACGGTAGAGTCATCTTTGACAAAATAGTTACTAAGCTCCGCTATCAACTTATGCCCCTCACGATATAGCGGAACCGATTTTGAAACATGTGCTTCAAAATTTTTAACGACATCTCCTTTGAAGTTCCAGTTACTCTCATCCATCACTATTCCGTCACCAAGACTCTTCATATATACCACCTAAAGCATCAGCTAAAACGATTTTAAATAAGGTAACTTTAGCACAACTTTATCAATAAATCAAATGTAAGATATTTTATAAAGTGAATTTTTGTTACACTTGCTGCCGTTTTATCAAAATATAAAAGTATTTTATTGACTTAAAACATCTGTTTTAACTAATATGTATATATAAATATAGATAAAGGTAAGCTTGATATGAAGAGAATCCTTTTTGTGATCACAAAGTCAGAAAACGGTGGTGCACAAACATGGGTAAAAGAGCAGATTGATATCTTAAAGGATCACTATAAAGTTTACATAGCGACCGATGATGAGAAGGGTTGGCTATTAAAAGCGGCATATAGTGACGCAACGCTATCTGACTCTAGGATTAGAAAACTCTTCTCCTTTGGATATCTCTACCAACTATCGATGTTTGCCAAAAAGAATAAAATAGATCTCGTCATTGCCAATACCGCAAATGCAGGGGTTTACGGTAGATTAATCCAGCTATTATATAGTACTAAGATGATCTATGTCGGACACGGCTGGTCATCTATCTATAACGGTGGAAAACTCACTTTTATCTACACTACCATAGAGAAACTACTCTCTTATATTACCGATTCGGTTTTATGCGTCTCTGAGTCAGACTACAAAAAAGCTAAAGATGTTATCGGGATCGATCCTGGTAGATTGAAGTTGATAAAAAATAAAATACTGCCTCTTAAGCAGGTTGATTATAGCAATAGAGATCCGAAAGCCAAGCCAAAGATCATCATGGTTGCTAGATTTAGAAGTCCAAAAAGACAGGATTTGGCTATTGAAGCGATGAAGCATCTCGATGCTGAGTTGTACCTTGTGGGAGATGGTCCACTTATGAAAAAGTATGAAAAGTATAAGTTAGATCCTAAAATTCACTTTTTAGGTGATATTGATGGGTTTGATGAGTTTTATAAATATGATATTTTTACCCTACTCTCAGATAGCGAAGGGTTGCCGCTCTCTGCGGTAGAGGCGATGAGTGCAGGTCTTCCTTTAGTACTCAGTGATGTCGGGGGGTGTCCTGAACTTATCAACGGCAACGGTGTTTTAGTAAAAAATAGCGTCGATTCAGTTGTTGAGGGATTAAAGGATGCAATCAAAAACAAAGAGCGATACTCCAAACGATCACTGGAGATTTTTGATAGAGACTTTAACCTTGCAAAGAGTAGAGATATCTATATCGATTTTTACGAATCTATCATGAATTTAGATCAGAACAATAAAATCTTGCCTATTTTTGGTTAACCCAAATTTTGCATGAGAAAGTGTATCAGATGCGTTGATGCTTGGTAGTGTGGCATTGAAGGAAAACGCAGGCGCGCCCGTAGGGTTTTTGTTGAGGCTTTAATGCTGCCAATAATTAATGTAGATGATGTGCCGGCTAATGTAAAATTTGGGTTTAATGCTCATACACTATCTCAAAAGCGGAATATGCTTCAATCTCCTCCAAAGATATTGAAAAATTTCTCATTCTCTTATGGATCAACTCTTTTGCAAAGTTTGGTGTGATATTGAGTAGCAGAAACTCTATCTTTTGGGATTCGATATCAAGTAAAATCGTATCATCTTCTCTAAGTATTTTGCTAAGATTATATTTATCTATCTCTATATCTGATTTGTAGTTATATTTGATTAGTGAAAAGAATACTCTATTCTCTAAAAGATATGTAACTCTATCTTCAAATTTTTTCCTATCTTTTATCAATATACTTTTTTGTGAAGGTATCTCTAGAAGTCGTTTTGTATAAAAGTTTGTTCTAAGATGCATCTCGATAGCTATCATAAACTCTTCAAATTGAAAATTTTGCTTAAAGAGTCTATCGACACCGCTATTGTGTGCCTTGAGGATATCTCTTTGTCTGATGTGCTTTTGGTTTGTAATCTCAAAGAAAGTGATAGGGAGATGGTTGTTTTGTATCAGTGACTTGACTGTCTCTTTTAACTTTTCATCATTTTTATTGAAGATAACGATATCCATTTCACACAAAAGTGCCAACTCATCATCATTAATCTCATTAAAAGTGTAATAGTTTACATCACTGCTTGTTGAAAGTACAAAATAAAAAAGCTTCTTCAACTCTTGGTTATCACTGATAAGTACTATCTCAATTTTGGGAACTTCAACACTGCTAACTAAACTCTCTTCAAACGCATACTGATCTACTGAACTACTCATAGAAGACATACTCTAACCCTTATCCAAAAATTTTATCCAAAATTTGCATTAGCCGATGATCAACGCATCTGATGTATCTTTTAATACAAAATTTGGGTTAATTTTCTCTATATCGACACTTTAGGTGAGATATTTATAGAGTTTTAAAAAATATGAAGATTTTTTGTAGTTATTTGAATATTTGTACGATTTTACTATTTTCGTAGTCAATCTCGAGAAGATTCATAAAGCTTCGCTTATACACACCGCTATCCAAGCCTATTCTATCAGACTTCACAAACGGTGAAGAGAATGGCGTATGACCGAAAACGACGATATTTTTAAAGCGCTTTTTTGCAAAAACAAACTCATCTCGTATCCAATATATCGCCCCGTTTTCAACCTGCTTTTGTAATGATTTGATTTTAGGATCCAATCCGGCGTGAACAAAGAGATATCTTTTAAGCTCATCCATATAGTAGGGTTTGAGATTTAGCAAAAACTCTTTAAATGCTTCATAAAAGTCTCTATCCTTTTCAAACACATAGTCTAAACACTCGACACTGTTTCGAACAAAATCATACTCATCATAACTCCCTTTTCCACCCTCAAGATAGTACTCTTGTAGCATCAGTTCATGATTCCCCCTTAGAAAAACAACCTCGATACCTCTACTATCTGCCCAAGTTTTAAACTTTAACAAATCTCTTAGTACTAAAAAGGAGCCGATATCCTTAAACTTTCTCCCATCTATCTCCCCACTCTCTCCACGATTGACATAATCCCCTAAAAATATGATCTTTTGATCATTTTGGAGATTTTTTTTAATATATTTTTCAACTTTTTTATAGATAGAGTATGTACCATGGATATCCGGCACCACAATATAGCGATGTTTTGAAAGGGGTTTAGCGCTTTTGGATGAAAAGAGAGCGGTAATCTTAGATAACATCTAAACTCCATTTAAATCTTTTTACATATTATATCACCAATATTGCTTTTTAGTGACGATGCGACAACATTACACTTGATTTTTAATAAAAAATAGAGTGGAAAATTTACCATATCACTCAAACACTCATAGTTTCCCATACCTTTGGAGATGATGATATCTGCCCTATCAAAGATCTCTTTTGCCTCCGGTTTTAAATCTTCATAGATAATTCCTGGAGTTTCAATGCCGCTATCAACGATAGTCGTCAATGAGTTTAGTCTATCTCCTTTTAAATCATCTATGGTCAAATCGTTGATGATCGGTTTGGTTCTCACAAAATAGTAGATTTTAAGCTTTGGAAATCTTTTTAAAAGGTACTCGATATAGAGCGCATCAAAGATATTCTCTCCGGCATTATCCGCCAGGTATGCCACCTCTTTAGCACTCTCTAAAGCTCTCTCGAGTTCCTTTGTGTGATCAATAGCAAATGAGGAGTTTATCACATTTTCCACTTCACTCTCCAGATCAAAGATTACTTCGCTGGCTAGATCAATGACATTTCCTACGACAGCCACTTTGGTAGCGGTAACAAACTGATCTTCAGCCTCCTCGATAAACTGTTTTGCTTTAGGCTCAAGCATTTTGGCTTTCTGTATGGAGTCTCTCTTGATCTCTTTATAGAGATCATCCACTTTGAGATAGTTGGCGATCGCTTCATACATTGGGGCGGCATTTTGCGGAGGGGTTTTATCGAATGTAAACTTTGGAACGAAGGATGCGGCAATATCCAGTATCTCTTTTGTCTTCTTTTGCTCAAGCTTTAGGGTTTTTGTAACCCTTAAAGCTTGATTGAACATGCAGGTGATACACTCTGCATCAATATTCATCGCTTAACTTTGAGCATTTTTGATCTTATCAGCGATCAAAAAGGAGAGCTCTAATGCTTGTGACGCATTGAGTCTCGGGTCACAATGGGTGTGATATCTCGATGAGAGATTCTCTTCCGTAATATCTTGAGCTCCACCGATACACTCTGTAACATCCTTGCCGGTCATCTCAAGATGGATGCCGCCCGCAACCGTTCCCTCTGCCGCATGGATATCCATAAAGCTTGTCACCTCTTTTAGGATATTGTCAAATACCCTCGTTTTATAGTTATTTGCCGTTTTAATGGTGTTACCGTGCATAGGATCACATGACCAGAGAATATTTCTCCCTTCACGCTTTACCGCTCTTAGTAGTTTAGGGAAGTGCTCAGCCAACTTATCCGCACCCATCCTGACGATCACATTTAATTTGCCGGCTTCGTTGTTTGGATTTAGTATATCGATAAGTCCTAACAGATCATCTACCGTCGTGGTAGGTCCGGCTTTTACACCGATAGGGTTTTGAACACCTTTTAAGAACTCCACATGGGCATGATCCAACTGTCTCGTTCTATCACCGATCCAAAGCATATGAGCCGAGCAGTCATAATATTTACCGCTTAAGCTATCTTTTCTCGTTAACGCCTCTTCATAATTTAACAAAAGTGCCTCATGAGAGGTGTATAGTACGGTTTGGTTTAGTGTCGGCATCGTATCTTGGTTGATACCTATCGCCTTCATAAACTCTAAAGCTTTGGTGATATCGTTTACGAGTGCTTGGTATCTCTCATTTGCTTTTGATCCTTTTGTAAAATCGAGATTCCACTGATTGACCTTTCTAAGATCAGCATATCCACCTCTTGCAAAAGCTCTGATCAAGTTCAGCGTAGCGGCCGATTGGTTATATGCGCTTAACATTCTATAAGGATCAGGCTCTCTCGCTTCACAGGTCGGCTCGATTGAGTTGATGATATCACCTCTATAGCTTGGGATCTTGACACCGTTTACCTCTTCAAAGTCACTACTTCTCGGTTTGGCAAACTGCCCCGCTATCCTACCGACCTTTACGACCGGCTTACCGCCTGCAAAGGTGAGAGCGACGGACATCTGCAAAAATACCTTAAAAAAGTCTCTGATGTTGTCGGCGTTAAATTCCGAAAAGCTCTCGGCACAATCACCACCCTGCAATAAAAACGCCTTACCCTCCGTTACATCGGCTAAACTTCTCTTTAAACTCTCTACCTCTTCGGCAAAAACCAAAGGGGGATATTTTGACAACTTCTGCTCAACTTTTTTTAAAAGATTTTGATCTTTATAGGTTGGCTGCTGAAGTATCGGTTTTCCTCTCCAACTATCTTTTGTCCACTTTCTTTCCATAATCATTCTTTTTCTTAAAAATTTTCCGATATTATAGTGATAAATTTATTTAAAATCAAGATAAACAAGATATATTGTTAAATGAAAAATCTTATTTATAGAAAATTTTGATAGAGGATTTGTATGGTTGATGTATTTTCGGTTTTGCTTGTCGGTAGTATTGTTACATTTTTAATGTATCAAAATATCAATAAAATCACTTCAAAAATAGAGGAGAAGATAGAGTACTCTCCAAGTGACTTTGCAAAGTTTGCATCCTATCTTCAAGATAAGATCAGAGAGATAAAAAGAGATATCGATCCCGATATCGAGTGCAGCGATCCAAGATATTGCAAAAATGAGAAGTGTGATGTCAATGAGGTGACAAGAGAGTTAAATGACCTTATCAGAAGAGCCTCGCTTTATGAGAGCGGTTTAGCCAAAAATAAAAAAAGAAGTGAAGCCGAAGCCGATTTCGTTGAGATTTTACAAAATCTGGAAGATATCGTTAAAAACAGCTGTATCAACGGCGAAGAAGAGGCGGATAGACTGATAGCGGAGATACATCAAGAGTATAAGAGATTGATGGGGTAAGAGATGCGCAAAGTACCGTTCAAAGAGATAGATATCATAGAGTTTAAAACGGATCTTACTCCTTGTGTCTATCTAGACGGTACGATGATGCAGATGCAGTATAAATATATCAAAAAGAGCAATAAAGAGCTAAGTTCAGCTTTGATCAAAGAAGGTTGGAGAAGGTTCGGCTACTACTACTCCAAACCTATATGCCCCGATTGTCAAGAGTGCAAAAGCTTGATGGTAGATGTTCAAAACTTTGTATTTACAAAGTCGGCAAAACGGGTCATAAAGAAAAATAGAGATACAAAAGTTCTCATCCAAACACCAAGCTATAGTGAGAGACATTTAGAGATATACAAAGCCTACCATAAAAGTCAAGCACAAAAGAAGGGGTGGGACTACTTCGATATAGATGAGGAGTCATATAAAGATCTCTATGTCAAAGGGGCATTTGAGTTTGGCAAAGAGATCCAATATTTCGTAGATGATCTCTTAGTAGGAGTCGATCTGATAGATATCTTGGAAGATGGGATATCGACGATCTATTTTTACTATGACCCAAACTACGCACACCTCTCTCTCGGAAGATACTCTATCTATAAAGAGATAGAGATGGCAAAAGCGTTAGGGCTTTCATGGGTCTATCTCGGTTACTATGTACAAGATTGCCCGTCTCTCAACTATAAAGACAACTTCAAACCCAACCGAAAGCTACCTGTCAATTGCAATTAAATTGAGATAGTTTCATTAACCTAATTTTTGGTTTCAACTAGTTTAGAGGCTTTTATAAACACAAATTTTACATTAAAAGTTGTATCAGATGTGTTGATGATACTCAGTGTGTCAAGTGTTGAAGGAAATCTTTCCGGTTTGGGGATATCGAGATGATGCGATTGTTGTAGATTTGGTTATAACTTTTTAGTACCTCTTCTCTTAAATGAAGGGATATCGAGATTTTCATAACTTTTAGGCTTGTTCATGATGATCTGGTGTTGAAAGCTCTTGTTTAACTCCTCGATCTCCTTTTCCAACTCTATCTCCACATGCCCACCCTCCTCCTCTTCCATCTCTTTCACATCTCTTTTCCGCTCCAACTCCTCTATCTCTCTTTTTAAAAGGTTTCGTATATCATCACGATGCTTCCTATCTTCCTTCTCTACAGGTTTGGATTCGGGGATTTTTTCCTCTGCATGCGTAGTACTAACGCTCTCTTCAATCTCCTCAAAAGATATCTTGTTGCCAAACCCCTTCAATATCCTCTCAACCTCCTCTTGAGAGAGGATATTTTGCTGCATCAGTGCAAACGACAGCCCTTCGCAAAAGCCCTTTAGATGGTAGCTCTCTTTGGGTGTAAGGCTATCTTTTTTATCATAAAATCTCTCAACGAGATCGATAAGTGAGTTGATAAGCTTTATTTGAGTAAAATCTTTCATATATTTATTATACCTAAAGGTTTTTAAATCATATGGCTAAAAGAGATATTTGTTATCAAAAGAGCATTTTTGATATCAGTTATGAGATTATCAATACAAAAAATTCACAAGATATGCTTTTTCTACACGGTTGGGGAAGCAATAAAGAGATCATGAAGCAAGCTTTTCAAAACGCTTTTGGAGACTATAGATTGATCTTTGTTGATATGCCGGGATTTGGAAAGTCAAGCAATCCAACCATACTAAATACGCACGACTACGCACAAATTATCACACACTTTTTAGAGGATATAGATGCTGCTCCTACGGCTATTTTTGGACACTCCTTCGGAGGTAAAGTCGCTACCCTCTTAAATCCCCCTACCTTAGTACTACTCTCAAGCTCCGGGATAGTGGTGCCAAAGCCCCTTAAAGTAAGAGCCAAGATCAAACTCTTCAAGCTCTTAAAACCCTTCGGCGGCGCAAAAGTAAGATCACTCTTTGCTTCAAAAGATGTGGAGGGAATGAGTGAAGAGATGTATGAGACCTTCAAAAATGTCGTTGATGAAGATTTCAGCGAAAGTTTTGCAAATTTCAAGAACTGTGCCCTCCTCTTTTGGGGGAAAGATGACACCGCTACGCCCCTTTGGACAGGTAAGAAGATCGCCTCACTGATAGAAAATGCTACGCTCTATCCACTTGAGGGGGATCACTACTTTTTCCTCAAACACTCTAAAGAGATAGAGGAGAAGACATTAAAAGCGATGAAGGATAGAGATGTTTAGTACTAAAATGATTTCACTCATTTCACAGATACTCTTTGTATATGCCCTGTCATACTACCTTATGACAAATCTTCAGTGGTATAACTACAAGATTGAGAGAGTCATCTTCAAACATAAAAAGTATCAGTGGCATATCTTCTACTTTATCGTTCCACTGGTTGCATACTATATCAGCGGCAAATATTTTTGGATATTTTTGCTTTTCGGTTACCTTCCCGCTCTCTACTTATGGGCTGGCAAACAGGACAAAAAGCTTCTCTTTACCTCACGGGTAAAGAGGTTTTTCGGCTTCTTGACATTTGCACTACTCCTCTTTGACACACTCTGTTTTACGCTAAAGAGCTGCATCCATCTTGGTATCTTGATACCTATCGTCGTTGCTCTACTCTTTTCATACGGTTATGAGAAGATACTCTTTAGCGGCTTTCAAAAAAGAGCAAAAAAGAAACTAAACACTATACCGAATCTTCAAATCATTGCCGTTACAGCAAGTTACGGCAAAACAAGTATCAAAAACTTCCTCTACCATATCCTTAGTACGAAGTACCGCTGCTACAAAACGCCAAGAAGCGTCAATACCCTTGCGGGTCTTATCAAAGATGTAAACGAAGAGCTACCCAACGATACGCAGATATATATCGCCGAAGCGGGAGCTAGAGAGAGGGGTGATATCGATGAGATCGCTCGATTTTTGGATGAGGATTATGCAGTCGTCGGAAGTATCGGTCCGGCACACATAGAGTATTTTAAAACGCTGGAAAATATACGAAATACAAAGATGGAAATCCTCAACTCCAAAAAGCTAAAAAGAGCCTTTGTGCATAAAAGTGCCCATGTAAAACCAAATGAGAAAGTGAGAGTTTTCGGTGACGAGATTAAGGATATCAATTCCACGCTTGACGGCATAAGATTTACTTTAGTACTAAACGGTAAAGAGGAGCAGTTTTTTGCACCGATCTTAGGTGAGTTCAACGCTATCAACCTCACTGCCGCGATACTGGTGGCTTTAGAGATGGGGGTCGATATGGAGAGTATTAAAAGGGCGCTTAGTACTATCAAAGCGGTTGAACATCGATTACAAAAGATAGAAGCAGGCGGTAAAATCATCATTGATGATAGCTTCAACGGCAACTTTGAGGGGATGAGCGCCTCCTATAGACTTGTAAGCAGTTACGAAGGTAGGAAAGTTTTGGTAACTCCGGGTATCGTAGAGAGTGATAAAGAGAGCAATATCAAACTCGCAAAAATTATGGATGAGGTTTTTGATATCGTTATCATAACAGGAAGTCTCAATGCGCAAATTTTGTATAAACAGATCAAAAATGCGCAAAAGATACTTCTTAAAGATAAATCTCTTTTAGAAGAGACATTAGCGGAGCATACTCTGCCGGGTGATTTAATACTCTTTTCAAATGATGCCCCGACATTTGTTTAAAAAAAGTGATCGTTTTGCTCCTTTTCTAGGCTAAGATCTTTTGAGTATTTCGATGATCTTCTCATCCCTCTCTGTGATCCACTTCCCATCTTCAAAGTATCTCCACTCCCCATCGTCATAGGTGTAGTATCTATTGATCATGGGCTTCTCTTTCGTGATGACCCTCTGCTCACCTACAACAACTACCGAATTATCAGGTATATCCTTGAAGACTACCGCATTGGCACCGATTCTCACATTATTCCCCACTTTGATATTTCCTACTATTTTCGCCCCAGCCCCTATATAGCAGTTATCTCCGATAATGGGTGCACCGAGCTTTTTAGCATCTGGTAGTATCACAGAACCAATAGTTACTTGTTGAAATATTACGGCGTTTTTCCCAATCTTTGCACTGCCTGCGATAAAGACGCCCCTCTCACCATGAGGCATACAGGGGGTATTGGCAACTTCACAGCTTAATGCGATATCGGCACTATTTTCATAGAGATAGCTTTTATAGATAGCGATATATACTTTTCTCTTCAAGCCCGGTTTGAGGGCATTTATCTTTCTCTTTAACTCCCAAAAACCGCCAAGCCTATCCACAATCAACTTTATCAACATCTTATGCCTCATCTTCTTTCATTCATAGACTATATCGGTAAACTCTATCAACTTTTTAATTAAAGATTAAGTACAATTTTCACATCAAAAAAAGGAGCCGATATGAAAAAAACACTACTCTTCTCTCTGTTAACCGCAACCGCGCTCTTGGTAGGCGGGTGTGGCTACAGCAATGATGGTGCAAATATAGTAGGTAAAAGTCAGTTAATCAGTGCAACCGAGCTATTTAGCGTTGCATCAGAGGATATGCAACCCTATGTGAGTCAACTCGATCCGAACCGTCCGGCTTTCGGTATCAAAGCCTATCGGGTAGTCTATAGAACGCACGATGATAAAGGAAATGAGGTAAACGCTTCCGGTCTTGTTACAGTACCTATTCCGTCACAACTTATTTTAGAGGGTTTAAAAAAGGAGGGGAAAAACTTCACGATGTCCATCGTCTCGAACCAACACGGGACTATCTTCCAAGATAGTGAAGCACCGACAACAAGTGTCATTACTACACATAAGCCCACTAAAATTTCTGTACTCTTTTCAGCACTTGGCGGTTTTGTAACTGTTGAACCAGATTACATCGGTTACGGTGCATCAAAAAATCTCCCTCACCCCTACCTTTTAGAGCAATCCTCCGCAAATAGTGTAGTGGATCTCATCAAAGCTACCATAAAACTTGGAGATGACAACTCTCTACCGCTAAACGGACAGGTTTTTCTTACAGGCTATTCTGAGGGCGGTTATGTTACATTGGCGGCGGCGGATGAGATAGAGAATCACTCCAAAGATATTCGGCTTACGGGTGTAGCGCCCATGAGCGGTCCATATGATCTCAATCTAACCGGTATGGGTGTCTTGAGTGCACCTAACGGTGAGATTGGACGACCCGATTTTATAGGCGGTATCGTCTACTCATACGCTACCTATATGGGAGTACCGCTTAATCATGTCGTCAATGAGCAGTATGCCTCTAAAATGCCCACATTGTATGACAAGACTAAAGATAGCGGTGAAATTATAGAGGAGTTGACACATAACATCAATGACTTTTTCGTGCCGACTTTTAGGCAAGACTTTCTGACAAATCCGAAAAATCCGCTAAGAGCCGCATTTGTAGAAAATAGTGTAGATGACTATAAGCCGACTTCTGCGACAAAACTCTTCTACTGCTCCGGGGATGATGTGATAAACTATCAAATAGCTCTTAAGGCAAGCAAAGTGATGGGTGTTGAGGCGATTGATCTTGACCGCAACAGTTCTCTAAGTCATATAGAGTGTGCCGAACCGGCATATAAAGCCGTGTTAGAGTGGTTTGTGAAATTAAGAGAAGGAGAGAAATAATGAAAAAGATCGTAACATTAAGCCTAGCGGCAACAACCCTGCTTTTCGGTAGTGCGTACAGACTGCCTGAAGGTTCCATAAATTCAACGGCTCTCAGCGGAGCCTATATATCAAACGCTCACGGAGCCGATAGCAGCTACTATAATCCGGCAAATATGGTATTTAATGAAGACAAAAACGAGCTTGAAGCCGCTTTAACTTACATAAATTTATCAAAGATCAAGTACACCGATGCACAAAATCCGGCATTTAACTCTACTTCAAAGAGTGAAAATATCTTTGCCCCTATGCTTTTCTTCTCTTCGAAAGATTATAACAATCTCAGATACGGTTTTGCCGTAACGGTTCCCGGAGGTCTTAGAAAGCGGTGGGAGTCACCCTATGCCAAAGCCTTTGCCAAAGAGTTTGAACTCAAAATCGTAGAGTTCAATCCATCCATCGCATATAAAATATCTGATCAATTTGCGGTCGGTGCCGGAGTGAGAGCGGTTTACAGCGACGGAGTTGTTAAAAGTGACGCAACTGATATCAGCAAACCGGCTATCAGAGATATGAAAGCTGACACTACTGAGTTTGGATATAATGTGGCCTTAACTTACAAGTTGGATCAAGCATCCACTTTTAGTGCGACTTATCGATCAAATGTGGATCTCAACCATGAGGGAAATGCCAAACTCTACTTAAGCGGTACCAAGCTCTATGACGGCGGGGCAAGCGTAGAAGTTCCGCTCCCTGCCGTTTTGGCACTTGCTTTTTCCTACAACTTTGACAAAACGACCGTTGAGCTTGAGTGGGATAAAACCTATTGGAGTGAATATAAAAAGCTTGACTTTGAATTTAAAGATAAGGTACCGACGGCTCTTAAAGCGGCTTTTGATGATCCCAAAGAGAGAGAGTGGAAAGATACAAACGCGTTTAGACTCGGTATCACCCACCGATATAGCGACAAACTAACGCTTATGGCATCTATCGCAAAAGATGACAATCCAGCTCCGGATAGAAATCTCGGTTTCGAGCTTCCCGATAGTGACGCGATGATCTATGCTGGCGGCTTTAGCTACAAAGTGAGTGATAAACTCAGTTTTGGTGCTTCTATTTTGTATGATAAAAAAGATTCAAGAAGCGTCAATCAACGAAGCACTAGCAATCCTGCCGGCATCTATGGAGAGTTTAAAGATGCAAGTGCAACACTCATCACAACGGGTGTGAGATATGCATTCTAAAGCTTTAGTACTAGCCTGATAGGTTTAGTACTAAAGGGCTAACATCTTTGCCAACTCCTCGACACTTTTACATCCATCTTCGATCTCTGAAAATCCCCAAGCAACATGTATCGACTTTACACCGGCCGCCCAAGCCGCTTCTATATCATTGGGTGAGTCTCCGATTAGTAAACTATTTGTCGTGCTACTGCACGTATCTTTGATCGTTTTGAGGATCATTTCGGGGTGAGGTTTAGGGTTTATTACATCATCACCGCAGATAATCGTATCAAAGAACTCTTCTATCTCTAAAAAATTCAATACTTGCAGTGCCGAAACTCTATACGCATTGGTAGCGAGGGAGAGTTTATACCTCTTTTTACTTTTTTGAAGCAGATCGAAAACACCCTCATAGAGCTCTACCTCTTGATGGTAGTTTTGGGCATAATACTCCTGAAACCATCTTGTGTACTTAGGTAGAAAGACTTGCGTATGGTAGAGATGCTTTGCGGCATTGATCTCTTTACTATTGATAGCCTGCAGTATCTCTTCAGTAGGTAGCGCTTCCAAACCGATTTTGCTTCTGACATAGTTTATGGCATTACTTAAGAGCTTTGAACTATCTACGAGTGTGCCGTCTAAATCAAATATAATATGCTCTAAAGTCTGCATTTTACCGCCTCTTCCATCATCACCGACGCCATTTTTTCGCTCTCATTGACTATGTGTGAAATCTTTAACTCTTTAATAATCTCTTCATGGGATCTGTTTTTGACTTTTACGATACTATTGATATTTTTACCGAATGATGCGATATTTTCGCAAATGAGTCTTAGCTTTTTGGGGTTGTCGATTGCCACCAAAACTGCTAGAGACTCTGTGATATTAAAGGCTTCTAAAACCGCTTTTTGTGCCGCGTTTGCGAGATAGATCGGCTGACCGTCTGCCAATCCCTTCTCTACCAATCTAATATCATGCTCTAAAATAATAAATGAAAGTCCCATTTTCTTAAATTTTTCAGCCAACATCTGTCCTAGATCACCATAACCTATAATAATTAAGTGATCTTGATAGCCTGCTGAACTAATTTTTTGAAGATCTATCTCAGGCTCTATAAAAAATCTATCGGCAATACCTTTTATATTTTTTAGCACAAAAGGTGTAATAATCATCGAAAGAACCACCATAACCGTAGCGATTTGAGCAACCCTTTCACTCATAAGCGCTCCATGTAGCGCTAAGGCGATGATCACAAGTGCAAACTCGCCAACCTCAAAGAGAGCTAACGCACTCTTTAAGGCGGTTCTACTTTGTGCAAAGGGTCTGATGATAAAAAATAGAATTGCCGCTTTGATGAGTAGTACTAAGATCAGCAGAGGCAAGATGATATGGATATTTTCAAATGCCACTTTGAGATCTATCCCCATACCTATGGTGACAAAAAAGACGCCAAGCAATATATCTCTAAAAGGTACAAGATCCGCCTCTACCCTATATCTAAATTTCGTCTCCGCTATCGTCATACCCGCTAAAAATGCTCCAAGAGAGTGAGAGAAACCCAGCACATCAGCGATAAACGCTGATGAGACTACTATAAGTAAGATAGAGATCAAAAATATCTCTTCACTCTGACTCTGCAAAATCCAAGATAGAGTGCGATC
Source organism: Campylobacterales bacterium (assembly GCA_027084135.1). GTDB lineage: Bacteria > Campylobacterota > Campylobacteria > Campylobacterales > QNZT01 > QNZU01. The sequence continues at coordinate 17,540 of JALWLO010000066.1, forward strand.
TAAAAATCTTTTTCCACCCACAAATATCACAAAAAATAGAAAACTCGCCCCCAGTAGTGTCTCAATCAAGAGAAGAGCGATAGAGTGATCTTTTGTCGTAAAGATAGATATCATCAAAAGGATCGGGATTACTGCTAGATCTTGAAAGATCAAGACCCCAACGGCAACTCTGCCAAATCCGCTATGGATGAGATTTTTCTCCTCCAGCATCTTTAGTACGATCGCGGTAGAGGAGAGTGCAAATGCAAAACCAAGAACAATAGCGAGTTTAAGATCAAAATCTAAAAGAAGATAACCTAAAAGGGTTAGTACTAAACCCGTGATAAAGAGCTGTAATGAGCCGTATAGGAAGACCTCTTTTTTCATAGATTTGAGATGATTGATGCTAAATTCCAAACCTATGGTAAACATCAAAAAGACGATACCAAACTCCGCCAAGATCTCAAGTTCCCTACTCTCCTCACCCGTCAATCCAAACAGATGAGATATGATCATCCCGGAGGCTATATATCCCAAGATGGTAGGAAGTTGAAATCTCTTTAAAGTAACATTAATCACCGTCGCAAAAAGTAGCGTAGTAATAAAAACAACTAAAATATTTTCCATAAGACTCCAAAATTTTTAAATATAACATTTTATCTAAAATCGTGTTAGTTTGCAAAAATTGATAGATAACTTTTAGTACTAATCACTTCTAATGTACATATAGGAAGATTAACGAAGATTGAGATAAAATAGCGCAAATTTTCATAAAGGCAAAAGAGTATGGCTGAAGAGAAAAAGAGTGTTTATGATCCAAAAGAGGTAGAAGATAGATTTTATAAGATATGGGAAAGCAGAGGCTACTTTGAGATAGAGGGGAATAAGGAGATACAAAAAAGTGGCAAAAACTTCTGCATCATGATGCCGCCACCCAATGTTACCGGATCGCTCCATATCGGACACGCTCTCACCTTTACTCTGCAAGATATTATGACTAGATACAAAAGGATGGACGGTTATAAAACACTCTGGCAACCGGGACTTGACCATGCCGGTATCGCTACCCAAAATGTGGTAGAAAAACAGCTTCTTGAGCAGGGCATCACAAAGGAGGAGATAGGCAAAGAGGAGTTTCTAAAGAGGGTTTGGGAGTGGAAAGAAAAAAGCGGCGGTATGATTCTAAAGCAGCTCAGAAAGCTTGGAGCTAGCCCGGCGTGGAGCAGAGAGCGATTCACGATGGATGAGGGGCTAAAAAACGCCGTGAGAGAGATATTTGTAAAGCTTTATGAAGAGGGGCTTATCGTTAGAGACAACTATATGGTAAACTGGTGTACGCATGACGGTGCTCTCAGTGATATAGAGGTTGAGTACGAAGATACGGAGGGGAAGTTTTACCACATCAGATATCCCTACAGCGACGGCAGCGGATATGTAGTTGTTGCGACCACAAGACCCGAGACATACTTCGGCGATACGGCGGTGATGGTACACCCAGACGACGAAAGATATAAAGATCTCATCGGCAAAAAGGTAAAGCTACCGCTTATCGGTAGAGAGATAGAGATCATCGCCGATAGCCATGTCGATATGGAGTTTGGTACGGGAGTGGTGAAGGTTACGCCGGCTCATGACCCAAATGACTATGAGGTGGGCAAAAGGCATAACTTAGCCTTTATCACCTGCTTTGATGAAAAGGGTATCTTAAATAGCGAGTGCGGTGAGTTTGAGGGGCTTGAGAGACTTGAGGCGCGAGAGGTGATAGTCAAGCGGCTTGAAGAGGAGGGGTTTATCGAAAAGATAGAGCCTCATAAACATCAAGTGGGACACTGTTATAGATGTCACAATGTCGTCGAGCCCTACATCTCAAAGCAGTGGTTTGTCAAAAAAGAGATAGCGACAAAAGCGATAGAGAGTGTTAAAGAGGGGGAGACGAAATTTTTCCCGCCGCACTGGATCAACTCATTTAACGCTTGGATGAGTGAGCTAAGGGATTGGTGTATCAGCAGGCAACTCTGGTGGGGACATCAGATACCTGTTTTTTATTGCGGAGAGTGCGGCAATGAGTTCGCCTCAAAAGAGGAGCATCCAACCGCTTGTCCAAAGTGCAGTAGTACTAAACTGACTCAAGATCCTGATGTACTCGATACTTGGTTTAGTTCCGGTCTTTGGCCTTTTTCTACGCTTGGGTGGGGTAACGGTGAGTTTGGCAAAGGAACTTTGTGGAATGAGAGTGATCTTGAGGAGTTTTATCCAAACTCGATGCTGATAACGGGATTTGATATCCTCTTTTTCTGGGTGGCGAGGATGATGTTTATGGGTACTACCGTTATGGAGGATGTACCCTTTAGAGATGTCTATCTGCATGCACTTGTGAGAGATGAGCACGGTGCAAAGATGAGCAAATCCAAAGGAAATGTGATCGATCCTCTTGATATGGTGGAAGAGTTTTCAGCTGATACTTTGAGATTTACCCTTGCGGCACTTGCGGCTCAAGGCAGGGATATCAAACTGAGTAAAAAGGGGTTAGAGCAGTACAGAAACTTTACAAATAAACTCTACAACGCCGCAAGATATCTGCTTCTAAATCATGACTCGTTTGCGGATCTGACTGATATAGAGATCAAAACGGATCTTGGCAAATATATCTTAAGCAGATACTCAAATGCGATAGAGAGTGTTCGATCAAACATAGATGCATATAGATTTAACGATGCGGCGATGGCTATCTATAGATACTTTTGGGGGGAGTTTTGCGACTGGGGCATAGAGCTAAGCAAAGCGGACAAAGAGAGCATCATAGAGCTTGGGGCGATATACAAAGACTCACTCAAACTGATACACCCCTTTATGCCATTTATCTCTGAGTATCTCTACCAAGAGTTGAGCGCCACAAAACTTGAGGATAGCGACTCTATCATGGTACAAAAGTTTCCTGAGGCATTTGAGAGAGATTTGGAGATAGAGGAGAGCTTTTCGCTGGTGATGGAGGCGGTTGTGGGTATAAGAAGAGCAAAGGCGACCCTTGATATACCAAGCCAAAAGGTAGAAAAGGTCTATATCAAACTCAACAAAAAAGAGGATATATCCTCACTCTCAAAATATATCTCAAAACTCACAAAAGTAGATGAGATAGAGTTTGTGAGTAGGAAGATAGAAAATTGTGTGACGGATGTGAGTGATAATCTGGAGGTTTATTTACCGCTAGAGGGAATCGACTTAACCCCTATCATCAAAAGACTTGAAAACCAACAAGAGAAACTTCAAAAAGAGATATCAAAACTAGAAGGAATGCTAAACAACAAAAACTTCGTCGCCAACGCCCCCAAAGAGGTCGTAGATAAAAACCGAGAGCTTTTGGATAGTGCGAAAGCTAAACTATCTAAAGTGGAGAGTGAACTTGGGAGCTTTGGGTAAACTCTTGAAGGCAAGTGGGTAAGTGGGCAACTGACCCCGTGACCTCATACCGGTATTTTTCGCTGCTTGTACTATATAGTCTGCCATCTTATTCTCCTTTTGGTTTTTGTGATTGTTTTTTTGCTTGTTCTATACCTCGTTTGGCGTAGTAGTAGAGTTGTGACGGATTAGAAATATTTCCATCAAGAGGATCATTTTTATGTCCTTCATTCCAAAACTCCACATCGTCTTTGACGATTTTTTTATACCCGCACAACTTATTTGCCGTGTAGCTTACGGTTTCAAGCTGTCTGTTTGCTACAGTGTATATCCACTGCTCTTGCTCAGATACTTGATAGAGTGGTGAGTCTTTGGCATTGAAAGCTTCTGAGTATGGATAAACCTTTAAAAGTAGCGGATCATCGCATCGAAATGTCCCTTGATACATCTTGTTAACCAAGATTGCAGCCAAATGTAGCAGTATGCCAACTTGATGTGCCAACTGTAGTCTTGGGGTGGATTTTATCTTTTTATAAGCTTTGGGGTGAAATTTCCACTCACTTTGCATCTTTTCTGACCATTTAACGATATTTACTAAAGGAACAATGGCATCTTTGTATTTGATAAAGTTATATAAACTACCACCACCATCAGGTTCTTCTTTTGTCGAATAATATGCGGATACATACCCCTCATCAAAATACATAGATAAAAGAGGATATGCCAAAAATTTCTCATCATCAAATACTTTATCTCTCATCGGTTTGTTTGCTAAACTATCCAAGTCTTTGTATATGTTATCCCACATCTGAGCTATCCAAGGCTTTAGGGGGACGATGGTCGTAACAAGTTTTCCTAGAGGGTTTGGTGCCTGTGTAGGCAGATGAGTGTTTCTCGCATAGAGATACCAGA